>JAQUQS010000019.1 GCA_028715965.1 Candidatus Omnitrophota bacterium
TCCTTTGCCGGTCCTGCCGGCGCTTCGGGTATGACCCCGCTTTCCTCCTTAATGTCGGGTTCGGTCTTTTTCGTCTTCAGCGCTTTGGTCATGGCGTCCTGGGCCCTCCTTTGCTGGAAGTCCCGCTCCAACGACCCCACATCCTGTCCTGTCGGAATGTTCTGCGCGCACACGATGCAGACCGTGCCAACGCATAAGAGCAACATAACGGTCAAAAAGATTTTCCCGATCATCCCCTTGTTCATCTACCCCTCCTCCTTGTACAGCCTTTCAGTGTCCCCCCTACTACAGAAATAAATTTATCCACAATATCGGGATCGAACTGGGTCCCGGCCCCGTCCTTGATGATGCTTATGGCTTGTTCTTTCGTGTACGCCTCCCGATAGCACCTTCCCGATATAAGAGCTTCGTACGTATCCAGTACCCCCACTATCCTGGCCCCCAGGGGGATATCCTTGCCTTTAAGTCCTGCCGAGTAACCCGTGCCATCGAACTTTTCGTGATGAAAACGCACACTCGGGATGATCGACTTAAAAAGTGGGGCCTCTTTCAGGAGTTCCGCTGCGATCTCCGGGTGTTTTTCCATTTCCTCACGTTCCTTTTTCCCCAGTTTGCCCTTTTTACAAAGAATAGCGCGGGGAAGGATCGTTTCCCCTATGTCCCGTACCGTCATGGCCTTTTTAAGATGATCTATCTGCTGGTCGTTAAAACGGTAACTCTTCCCCATGGCTACGGCCAGGTCCAACACGTTCTTCTCCTGCTCTTTGCCAGGGGTCTTGGCCCTGTCAACCTTCCTGGCTATCTCGGACACCAGTTCATAGACAGTGGCGTCGTTCCTTTTGACCATGCCACGGATCTTGCTTTTATACGTCTCGAGTTTCCTGTTCTCCCCGGTCCTTTTTCCTCCAGCCGCCCTTTCTTTCTCCTTGTGGATGGAATAGGCGTTGCCGCCCTTGGTTTTTGCTACCATAAGTGCCTGGTCCGCCTTTTCCAGGAGATCAGCGCCATATTCCCCGGCTCTTTTGTCCCCGGTCGGCTCGTAACAGGCTATCCCCAGGCTAAGCCCGACTTCCAGCTCGTTCTTGCCGGACTTGAACGTCTTTTCCTTTATCCGCAGGAGCAATTTCCCCGCGAACGATTCCGCGCCCAGTTTCCCGGTGTCCGGCAGGATCACGACGAACTCATCGCCGCCCAGCCTTATAAGAATGTCGCTTTTTCGGGAGCTCTCCTCAAGAAGATCCGCGAATTGTTCCAGGAGCTCATCCCCGGCGGTATGCCCGTATACATCGTTGACCGCCTTGAACATGTCTATGTCCATCATGACCACGGTCATTACGGAACCGCTTCTCGCGCATCTTTTCATTTCGGCGGGTAAGATGTTATTGAGGTACCGCCTGTTGAACAGCCCCGTAAGCTCATCCGTCATGTTCTCTTCTATGAGTTTTTTCAACACGCCGCTCTTGTTCTTTCTTTCTTTTTTGGCGCACACGGCCTCTTCTATCGACGAGACCAGCTCTTCTATGCTGAAAGGTTTGGTGATGTAGGCGAAGGCTCCCCGGTTAAGCGCCGATATGGAGCTTTCCAGCGACGCGGAGCCCGTGAAGATTATGACTTCCGTCCCGATCTCGGGTTTCTTTGCTTCGCGCAGGACGTCCAGCCCGGATCCTTCTTTCAAGACAAGGTCCGTGCATATCACGTCGTATTTTGTGTCCCGGATCTTCAGGAGGGCCTCCCCGGCGGAGGCTACATCCGTTACGTCGTACCCTTCATGCTCAAGGGCGGACTTTAGTTCCTGGCGCAAAAGATCCTGATCATCGATCAAAAGTATTTTCTTTTTTTTCGTCATTTCCTTTTCCCGGATATCGTGAAAGATGTAGATCCCCGCGGGTCAAGCTCCCGGATGCGGGGAAGAACAGTCTGATTGTCCCATATTCAGCTGTTTTTTTCTACGGCCTGGGTCCACTTTTTGTTGACTTTTTTCTACTTTTTGGCATATTGGGATACTTGCTGGCGGGTCTCTCCGCGGGGAGGGTGAAAGTAACTGTTGTTCCCTGTTTCTTCTCGCTTTTTATGCTTATCACCCCGTTATGCATAGCGATAAGCTCGGCACAGATAGCAAGTCCTAGTCCGGTCCCTTGTGGTTTAAGGGAAAAGAAAGGTTGGAAGACTTTCTTGATGTCCTCCCTGTCTATGCCGCACCCATTATCCGACACGCTTATCCTGTAGTGTTTTTTGCCCTTTTTTGAAACGACCGAGGTCCTTATCTCAATGCTCCCCCGTTCGGGTCCTATCGCCTGATAGGCGTTATTAAGTAAATTCGTCAATATCTCCCGGAAATGCCCTATATCCATCTCTATCATGCGGTTATCATCAGACAACGGCACCAGGATAAGCTTTACTTTTGTGTCCGGATGTGTTTTTCCGCATGTCTCCGCGCATTCTTTGATCAGCTGCCGGATATCGGTTTTCTGGTAGTCCGGGACCCTTATACGGGTATAGCTCAAAAGGTTCTTGATAAAGAGCTCACTCTCGTCAATGTGTCTTTCCAGGTTAAATAAGTGTTTATCGAGCTCCCCATCCTTGTTCTTCCTTTTGATATTGTACGTGGCTACTTTTATCACTCCCAGGGGATTGCGCAATTCATGGGCTACTGTAGCCGCAAGCGCTCCGATATCCGATAGCCTTCGTTTCCTGGCAAGTTCTTTCTGGGCGAAGATCAATTCACGGGTGCGAAGCCTTATGATCTTTTCTATCTCTTCTTTGTCCCTTTTCTGCAGGGCTTCTGCTTTCTTTTGTTCCGTAATATCCATCATGGACCCTATCATGCGCACAGGCATGTCCGCTATGTCGCGCATTATAAAGCCCCTATCAAGTATGTGTTTATATGTTCCATTAGAACATTTGAACCGGTATTCCCCGGTCCATATGGCGCCTTTCCCCTTTATGGCCTTATCCAGGCTGTTCTTTATCCTTTCCCTGTCCTTAAGGTGTATCTTCCCTAGCTTCCACGCGTGTTTTTTTCTTATTTCCCCGCGAGAGTACCCGAAAAGGCCGCTCACGGCCTGGTTCCACCAGACCGTCCCCTTTTCCAGGTCCCAGTCCCAAATAGCGTCATTGGTCGCGCAGGCCACTACCTGCAGCCTTTCCTCGCTTTTGCGGGCTGATATTTCGGCTCTTTTCAGCCCTGTTATATCCATGCCGTATATATTGGCGCACTTTTCTCCTTTTATAGGCACTATGGAAAGAGAGAATATACTGTTCTTGTGGAATATCTCCGTTCTTTTTATACGGTTACCGTTTATGACCGTGGAAATACGTTCCGTCCACTCCTTCGGCAAGGCTTTTCCCGTACGCGCCCCCCATTCCCGGAGAAGCGTTCCGCTTGCCTTATTGGCGTACAGTACCTTTCCTTCCCAGGTTACCCGTAATACCGGGTTCGGATTCTCTTCTGGGAACCTGGCCTGGGGGTCTCTTGTTTTTTTCGTGTTTTTCATTTCTTGGTATATCCGCTTTTCCCGGACCGTCTTGTGTTCTTCTTCTTTTTCCCGGAGGACCGCGCCCCCCGGAATTCCGCGGGCGTCCTGCCTGTCTTTTTCCTGAATATCCTTATGAACGATTCAGCGTTCTGGTACCCCAGTCTCTCAGATATCGCTTCTATGCTAAGAGCTGTCTCATGTAAAAGTTTTTTCCCTCTTTCCGTTCTTACGGCTATTTTGAAATCGCTAAAACCGTGCCCCGTTTTTTCCTTGAAAAGCCTGCTTAGATATTTCGGGCACAGGTTTATATGTTTAGCGGCGTCTTCCAGGCTTATCTTGCGATGCGGATTCATCATGATAAGGTTTTTTATCTTTTCCAGCTTGCCTCCAACGCCCTTTTGCGCCACATCCCGGTTCCTTTGTCGCGCTAGAAGCGTCCAGATACTTTCTTTGAGCCGCAACACATCGACCGGCTTTTCAATATAATCGTCAGCCCCTCCCTTAAGCGCTTCGATCGCGATATCTTTTGTGCTATGCCCCGTGAGTATGATTATGCCTATCTCCGGGGTGACCTTCCTTATTTTCGCGAGCGCTTTTGTGCCCCGCACCCCGGGAAGCACGACATCAAGAACAACAACATCAACAAGATTCGACCGCTTCAATAGTTCCAGGGCTTTTTCCGCGCTGTTTACTTCCAGAACATTATATTCCTCAAGTGTTTCCGCCAGCTCCTCGGTAAAAGAGCTGTCATCGTCCACCAGCATTATGTTGTACATTTTTCCATTCATTTTGTCTCCCAGGAAGACCATGTCGCGAAAAAGACCGCCGCACTATATAACAGTTATAATTATATATGCTTTTGCCCGGAAATTAAATCATATTCGAAATAAAAAAGCCCCGGCTGCTGCCGGAGCTTTTCCCGTTGTTCCCTTCCATCCCGTTATATGAGCATCCCGATTATCCGGTTCAAGTCCTCCTGGGAAAAATATTGTATCTCTATCTTCCCTCTTTTCTTCCCCTGGAAAATGGTCACTTTTGTCCCATACTTGTGCTTCAATTGTTCCTCTACGCTGAGCACATTCGGATCCTTCAATCTGGAAGGCCTTTTTTTCGGCTCTTCGGTCCGCCGGATATAATGTTCCGCCTCTCTTACCGACATCCCTTTTTTGACGATCATATCCGCCACATATTCCCTGCGATGCGTACTTTCAATAGATAAGACCGTTTTCGCGTGTCCCTGGCTCAACTTCCCATCCTCAATAAGACCCAGGATCTTGTCGCCAAGCGCTAAAATACGTAAACTGTTTGAAATAGTGGACTTATCCTTCCCCATCATCTGCCCGACCTTTTCCAGAGTGTACGCGAATTTGTTTATAAGTTCTTGGTATGCCCGGGCTTCTTCTACGGGATTCAGTTCTTCTCGTTGTATGTTCTCGATAAGCGATATCTCCAGGCTATTAGCGTCATCTATGTCCGTTCTGATTATCGCGGGTATTTCTTCGACCCCCAGGGCCTGAGCCGCACGCAACCTTCTTTCTCCCGCTACAAGCTCATATCCGCTTTCTTTTTGTCGGACTAATATCGGCTGTATAACCCCCTTTTCCCGAATGGAATTAATCAGCTCTCCTAAGGCATTCTCATTAAAACGCTTACGCGGCTGGAACGGATTAGGGGAAACTTCGCTTATTCGTACTTGCTCAACTTTGCCCCTTGCGCTACTTATATCCTCTGATATCAAGGCACTAAGGCCTTTACCCAATCGTTTCTCCATTACCATCCTCCGAATTTACCATAACTTCTTTTTCTATAATATCTTCTTCTATCGGTATCCCCAGTATCTCTTTCGCGACATTTTCATATTTTTCCGCTCCAGGAGAAGTCGGGGCATATAAAGCTATGGGTTTCCCAAAACCAGGTGCTTCTGTCAGTTTTATAGTTCTGGGTATTATTGTCTTGTAAACTTTTTCGCCGAAATATTTTTTTACTTCATCTATGACTTCTTTTGTGAGATTGGTCCTGAAATCGGCTAGGGTCATCAATACGCCTTCAATATATAGCTTATCATTCAGGTTGTCCTTGATCAGCTTTATGGTTTGCATTAGCTGGCTAAGGCCTTCAAGCGCGTAATATTCGCATTGTATAGGAATTATAATAGAGGTCGCCGCTGTCAGGCCGTTTATTGTTAAAAGACCAAGAGAGGGTGGGCAGTCCATGATCACAAAGTCCATTTGCTGGGGCATATCCTGCAAGGCCTTCTTTAATCTGTATTCACGCCCCATGACGTTGACAAGTTCAACCTCAGCTCCTGTTAGATTGATATTCGATGGTATCACGAATAAATTATCAATATCCGTATTGTGGATGGCTTCTTCCAGGCGGATATGTTCGTGAAGAACATTATATATACTTTTTTCAATGGTTGCTTTGTCTATACCGATCCCGCTTGTAGCATTCGCCTGGGGATCGAGGTCTATAAGTAATGTTTTTTTGCCCAGGAGGGCAAGATAGGTAGCTACATTTAAGGCTGATGTTGTTTTAGCAACTCCGCCTTTTTGATTACAAAATGCTATTTTTTTCACGTTTTTGCTGTTTGGGGTTGGTTAGTCTGTTATAAAAATATAGCATAGCGGGGGAGAGAAGTCAAGTTTTTGTTGTTTCTTGTTAGTTTCCACGTGGAAACTGTGGCAATCTTCGTTTCCACGTGGAAACATGTTGAATAAAAAAAGGGGAAGCGTATCAGGTGTTGACTTTTGTTTTGGGGATCACCGTGACCCGGATCTTCGCGTGCTCGGCGCCTTTCATGCCAAAAAGCCCTTTATGCCCTTCCTTCAGCACCTTCACAGAAACTTCCTGCTCTTTGGCATTCAGGGTTTTCAAGGCTTTTCTTATCGCCTTTTCGACTGTCACGTCCTCAACCTCTATTTGCGTTATGTTTTTTTTCATACTAGTTATCCCTTGCTCAAGCTGCGTCCCATAACACCATGCTCTATGGCCATAAGAATAGAATTCGTTAACCAGTAAAGGACCAGCCCGGAAGGCATGTTATAGAAAAGGAACCCGAATACTACGGGCATCATGAACATCATGGTGCGCTGTTGTTGAAGCTGTTCTTCTGTCATTCCTTCGGCGGAAGAACTTTGTGCTACTTTTTGCTGTACGATCATCACCACGATCATTAAAAGGGGCAATATATTGATAGCCGCCCCTATGACCGGCAGGGAGAAAGGCAGGCTTACCGCGTCCGGCTTAGCAAGGTCTTTTACCCAGAGAAAATGGGCGCCCCTGAGCTCGACCGATCTCATAAGTCCTTGATAAAGCGCTATAAATATAGGCATTTGTAAAAGCAATGGTAGACATCCACCAAAAGGATTGACCTTGGATTCACGGTATAGTTCCATTATCTCTTTGTTGAGACGCTGTGGATCATCTTTATGGGTGTCTTTGAGTTTTTGTATATGCGGCTGGATCTTTTTCATCTGTTGCATAGAAACGAAACTTTTTCTTGTAAGCGGGAACAGAATAAGATTTACCACGATCGTAAGGAAGATTATCGCTACGCCCCAATTCCTTGTCACCTTGTGGAACGCTCTTAATGTGCCCAGAAGGGCCTTGCTCAACCAACCAAAGATACCATAATCAACCAACTGTCCTATATCCTCGCCAAGTAATGCCATCCGTTTTTCTTCCAATGGCCCGGCATAAAAAAGATATTCCTGTCCTATCGTCCCGCCTGCCGGGATTATCATTTCAGCGGTCGTTATGGTGGTCTTTATGTTATCCTGTCCTGCTTTTTCCAAAAGTAATTTCCCGGAAAAGTTTTCCATTTCAGGCTTTAGAACAAAAGCGAAGTACCTGTTCTTTAAGGATACCAGGTTTATAACGCCTTCTTTTTCTATGGCTTTTTTCGGGGGTTTTGTCTTCCAGGGCTCATCATTGACATAACTGTCCGCTTGTAAAAATTGTCGGCCGCTGATCTTGTCCGTACCTATCAACTCGCTCGGGCCTGTCATCGAATAGGAAAAAGTCTTTTCCGCCTGGGAAAGGTTTTTGGCGAGGAAAAGTACTCTTATGTAATTGCTATCGGTACTTAGCATATATTTCTTCGTGATCTCAATGTCCCCACCGAGCGTATAAACATATTCGATGAGGTTCTTGTCGCCAGTCCCTTTATATTTCTTGTTTTCCGCTCCTGGCGCTTGTTCACTTTTTAGCGCGAACAACGCGTCTGCGTTATTTTCCGCGCTGAACAATTGCGACTTGTTCGTTGTCCCGGGATCTTTGAGATATAACTCCTTTATATTACCGCCTTTATCAGAAAACGTAATGCTGAAACATTCGGTTTCTATGATCTTGCTCTCTTCTTTCTCGTTGATATCAGCTTCTTTTTGCGCTATGAATTGCTTTATCTGTTCTACCGGAGAGACCGGCCTGGTGACCGCGGTCGTTACCTCCGTTTTCGCGCCCTTACCCATGAACATCTGAAAGCCCAGAAGAGCCAACAAAGATAATGATATCGCTAATATCAGTCTTTTTTCCATATAAATCCTTTATTTATCGTGCTTTTCTTTTTGTACGGGGTCATATCCCCCCCGGCTATATGGGTTACATCGTAATATGCGCCAGATAGCTTTGCCGGTGCCAGAAAAAATGCCATATTTTTCATAAGCTTGGACAGCATATTCCGAACAAGATGGATAAAACCTACAACTTCTTCCAATATAAGGGCTTATGTATTTTTGGTATCCTTTTATGCTGCTTATGATCGCTCTTTTTAGCATAATATTCCCGTTTTTTTCAAGAGGCGCTTTAATTCCTCTTTTATTTTTTGGGATCTTTTCCTGTTGCTCGCGTATTCTTCTGCCATTGTAACTTTCACAACGACTTTTACGCTCATGCCTTTCTTTTCCCCGGGGTCGCTAAAACAGGCGTATATCACTCTTCTTATGCGATTCCGGTCCACCGCCAGTGGAATGACCTTCTTCGGGATCGTTACCCCTACGGAAAAGCCTTTTTCGGCGGGGGTTTCAAGGAAATATACTGTTACTCCGCTTCCTTTTTCCCTCTTTCCGGCATCAAAAACCTCTATGAACTCCCTTGATCTACGAATATGCGTTATCTTTTTTACCATCACGCGGAAAGGACTTTTTTGCCTCGGCTCCTGCGGCGCCTCAATACATCTTTTCCCTTGCTTGAGCTGGAACGGGCCCTGAACCCGTGTTTTCTCTTCCTTTTGAGATTAGATTTGTTCTTAAGGGTCTTTTTCACTTTCTCTCCTTGTTATTTTCTTTATCACTATGTATTTTTACCCCATTATAAGATTTAAGATTATAACATACCTATCTTCTAAGTCAAGGGAAAGTATCTCCGCTGTTGTCGCCTGTTATTGAAATGGTTTTTATGGCTAAAAAAACCTTGCATTACTTTTTATCAGCGTATATAATTATCTGCAAGTGTTCCTCCGGGTATTTTAATGTGTATTGTCTGTGGATAACTTGTTAATATCCGGTTGATGTTTTGTGTGGATTTACCTGTTCCTGTGAATAACTTATAGTCCTCATCGACAATGGAAAATCTCTGGAAAAAAGCTTTAGAATCACTGCGGTCCGAGATAAATGAACAGGTTTTTTCTGCCTGGTTCCTTCCTATATCTGAGGTCTCCTGTGATGATTCGTCGATAACTCTCGGGGTCCCGAACAAATTCTTCGAGAATTGGATCAGGGAAAAATACATAAGCCTTATCAAGGCGGCCGTCCACCAGGTGTCCGGGAAGATATTGTCCGTGAACTTCAAGATAGTGGAAGCTGCCGTTGTCCCGGAGCCGGCGGCTGGCCCGGAAACAAAGAACCCCACGACACCGGACTCGCATATCAAAGAAGCTTCCGGCGGCTGGCTGAAGACCATGTTCGGACAACAAAAGAACTTTTCCGAAACCAGGCTACAGGAAGTAGGGCTTAATCCTCATTACTCTTTTGATAATTTCGTTGTTGGGGGCAATAACCGGTTCGCGCACGCGGCTTCTCTCGCTATATGCGAGAAACTCTCGAAAGTCTATAATCCTCTTTTCCTTTATGGAGGAGTTGGCCTTGGCAAGACCCATTTAATGCAGGCGATAGGACAAGAAGTACTTAAGCGCCACGCTAAAGCGCATGTGCAATATCTGTCGAGCGAAGAGTTCACTAACCAACTGATCGACGCTATAAGAAAAAAGACCACACAGAAGTTCCGCGCCATGTATCGCACTGTGGACGTGCTTCTCGTGGATGACATACAGTTCATCGCGGGGAAAGAATCAACGCAGGAGGAGTTCTTCCATACGTTCAACGCGCTTCACGACGCGCACAAACAAATAGTTGTGTGTAGCGATCGTTCTCCGCAGGAGATACAGGACCTGGAAGAACGGTTGGTCTCCCGTTTCGCGTGGGGCTTGATAGCGGACATACAGGCGCCCGACTTTGAAACACGGATAGCGATAATAGAAAAAAAGAGCGAGAACGCCGCGATAAAAGTGCCGAAAGAGGTCCTGTATTTTCTCGCGGAACATATAAAAACGAACATACGGGAAATGGAAGGGGCCTTGATAAGGGTCGTGGCTTACGCTAAACTTACCGGGAACGAAATAAGCGTACAACTCGCGAAAGAAGTGCTCAAGGGAATGATATCTTCGAGCGATAAAAAGGTGACCATAGACAATATCCAAAGGTCCGTCTCCGAATATTTCAATATAAAAGAGACCGATATGAAAACAAAAAAAAGGACAAGAGCCATCGCTTACCCAAGACAGATCGCGATGTATCTTTCCAGGAACCTTACGGATTATTCTCTGCCGGATATCGGCGGGTTTTTTGGAGGAAGGGACCATACAACGGTCCTTCACGCGTGTGATAAGATAAACAAAGAACTCGATTCGAACGAAAGAACAAGAAGTGACATCAATAAACTTATAAGCATATTAAAACATTAGTTGTTGATAAGGTGTGGATAAGTTTTATATATGGGTGTTGTTTTAGGGTGCTTTTTATTAACAGGTGTTAATTTTGTTAAGTTGTTCATTTAAAGTGTTTTATATTGTTATCCACTTATCCACAGCACTTACTAACATTACGGCTATTATCTTTTAAAGAACTATAGTACAGAGAAGAAGAGCTATTTAATATACAAGACAGTAAGGGGGACCATAATATGGAAGTAAAGATAATAAAAGAAGCTCTTGTTGAGGGTATCCAGACAGTCCAAAACGCTGTTTCACAAAAAAGCAGTTTACCTATATTAAGCAATGTGCTTCTGGAAGCTGAAGGCAATACCTTAAAGCTTACAGCTACCGACCTCGATATCGGTATCTGCGCGTCCGTACCAGTAGAAACGGAAGTGGCGGGCGCGATCACGGTCCCGGCCAGGAAGTTCTTCGATATAATCAAGGCCCTACCCGATGGAAGCGAGATATCCCTATCCATGAAAAAGAATAATTTCGTTACCATAAAAAGCGGGAGAGCCCAGTTCAAGATCATAGGATTACCAAAGGAAGAGTTCCCCCAGCTGCCAACATTCGAAGACAAGGACTCTATTAATATAGGACAGGGAGAGCTCAGGGATATATTCAACCTTACCGATTTCGCGGTCAGCCGGGACGACACTCGATTCGTTCTGAACGGTGTGCTTTTCGGTATAAAAGGAGAGAAGATAACTATCGCCGCAACGGACGGAAGAAGGCTTGCCGTAGTGAGAAAGAGCCTGGGACACAAAACACTAATAGAAAGAGATGTTATAATACCGGCTAAAACGGTCCAGGAAATAAAGAGGATGCTTTCAGATGAAGGGGATGTGACCATAAAGTTCAGCGAGAACCAGATCCTGTTCGCTTTCCCGAACAGCTTTGTCCTCTCGCGTCTTATTGAAGGGGAATACCCGAACTATAAGAACGTTATCCCTGATAAACTCGATTGTGTGATGAAGGTACAAAGAGAGGAATTCCTGCAAGCCGCGAGAAGAGCCAGTATATTCACGGACCAGGAATCCATGGCGATAAAACTCAATATAAAGAAGAACAAGCTGACCATATCAAAGAACACACCGTATCTTGGAGAGGCAAAAGAAGAGATAAATATAGATTATGAGGGGAACGACGAGATCGAAATAGGGTTCAACCCAAGATATTTAATAGATGTCCTGAAAAGCTTGAGCGATGAAGAGATAGATTTCGAGATACAGGAAGCGAATAAACCGGGCGTGGTAAGGAAAGGGGAAGAATATATTTATGTTGTGCTGCCGATGCAGCTAACAGCATGATATAAGACCCATGGTATACGACAGGACCAGACATGTTTCCGGTATTATCGACGGACTGATAAAAAAGTGGCAGACAGGAAGCTCGAAAAAAGCCAAAGCCATACACGAAGCTTGGGTAAAAGCCGTTGGGGAAAAAAAGGCGGCCGTGGCAAGGCCTGTGGACATGAAAAAAGGAACACTAGTGGTGATAGTAAAGGACTCGCCGTGGCTTTATAGCCTTACTATGGAAAAAAAACAGACACTGGCGGGATTTAATAAGGAATACACCGGAAGGATCAAGGCAAAGGACATACGATTCAGGGTCGGGAAGCTGGATATGTAAAATATACGGAGGAGAACAAATGGTAAGAACAAAAGAAAAAGCAGAAGAAACACAAAAAACGGCATCCGAGAAATACGACGCGACGACCATACAAGTACTGGAAGGGCTTGAAGCTGTCCGCAAAAGACCCGCCATGTATATAGGGGATGTGGGGAAAAGAGGGCTTCACCATCTTGTCTACGAGGTGGTGGACAATTCCATAGACGAAGTGATGGGAGGATACTGCGACCGCATAGATGTGATAATCCACGCGGATGAAAGCATCACGATAAAAGATAACGGGCGCGGCATTCCCGTGGATATACACGAGAAAATGAAAAAACCGGCCCTTGAGGTGGTGCTTACCACGCTGCACGCGGGAGGTAAGTTCGACCACAGGGTGTATAAGGTGTCAGGCGGGCTTCACGGTGTAGGTGTCAGCGTGGTCAACGCTTTGGCGGAGTGGCTCAGCGTTGAGATAAAAAGGGACGGGAACATATATCACCAGGAATATGGATATGGAGTACCGAAATCAAAGCTGAAGGTCATCGGGAAAAGCAAAAAGACCGGGACCGCGGTAACGTTCCGTCCATGTGAGAAAATATTCTCGGAAACGAACATATTCAGCTATGATACCCTGGCGGCCAGGATGAGGGAGCTCGCGTTCCTCAATAGGGGGGTCTTTATAACGCTAAAGGACGAAAGAACGGAAAAAGAAGCCGAGTTCTTTTACAAGGGAGGCATTGTTTCTTTTGTTGAAACGATGAGCAAGAACAAAGCCCCCCTTCATAAGAAAATAATATACTTCGAAAAAGAAAAAGACAACATCGTAATAGAAATAGCGATGCAATATAATGACGGGTATGCCGAAACGATATACAGCTATGTGAACAATATCAACACCATCGAGGGAGGGACGCATCTTACTGGATTCAAGTCCGCGCTCACCCGGACCATAAAACAATACAGCAAGTCCAGGGGCCTCATGAAAGACGAGGATATTTCCGGGGATGATACCCGGGAAGGGATCACGGCGGTCATAAACGTGAAAATACCAAATCCGCAGTTCGAAGGGCAGACAAAGACCAAGCTGGGGAACTCGGAGGTGGAGGGAATTGTCGAATCCACGGTCAATGATATGCTGGGGGCGTTCCTGGAAGAGAACCCGGCGGTAGGATCCGCCATCGCGAAAAAAATACTTACAGCCAGCAGGGCCAGAATGGCCGCGAAAAAAGCGCGGGAACTGACCAGGAGAAAAGGGGCGCTTGAAAGCGGGTCTTTGCCGGGGAAACTGGCGGATTGTTCGGAACGCGACGCGATGCTCACGGAACTCTATGTGGTCGAAGGGGATTCCGCGGGTGGGTCCGCGAAACAGGGACGGGACAGGAGGTTCCAGGCTATCCTGCCGCTCAGGGGAAAGATACTGAACGTGGAAAAAGCGCGAATAAACCAGATGTTGAGCAACAACGAGATAAGGACGATCATTACCGCTATCGGTGCCGGCATCGGGGACGATTTCGACGTTACCAAGATACGATATGGGAAAATAATAATCATGTGCGATGCCGACGTTGACGGGTCCCATATCAGGACGCTTATACTGACTTTCTGTTTCCGCCAGATGAAGGCGCTTATAGAAAAGGAGCATGTGTATATCGCCCAGCCGCCGCTGTATCGGGTGAAAAGAGGGAAAAAGGAACAATATATAAGCACGGAAACGGAAATGAAGGAATTTTTGCTGGAACAAGGCACAGAGGGATTGAAAGTCTCGACGGTCAACGACAAGAAAGACCTTACCCCGGCGAAGATCAAGGACCTGTTGGAGATAATGGTCAAACTGGAGAAACTCACGAGAGCCATTGGGAGACGTGGAGCAAAAATCAGCAAATACCTAAGCCTGCGAGACGAAAAAACCAAAAAACTGCCCATTTACAAGGTAAAAGTGGAGGGAGAGGAAAAATACTTATATACAGATGACGAGCTGGCGGCGATAAAGGCAAAGGTCGGGGACAGAGAAATGACCATAGATGAGGACGGGGCGGAAGAGGACACGGGGGCGAACAAACTTAACGTGCAGGAATTATATGAGGCGAGAGAGATAGAAAAGATCGCCAAAGAACTGGAAAAATTCGACCTGGATATTGCCGACTATGAAAGGGAAAAACCAAAAGAAGGCGAAGTGTACATAGGCAAAAAAGCGGAAGAACAGAAAAAGAAACAGATAAAACCCATTTTCACCATAAACGAGGGGGAGGAGATATTCTCTCTCAAAGGACTTCTGGACCACGTCCTGAAGACCGGTGAAAGCGGCATGACCATACAGAGATACAAAGGTCTTGGAGAAATGAATCCCGAACAGCTGTGGGAGACCACCATGGATCCGGAAAGAAGGACTTTGCAGATGGTGACCCTTGAGGACGCGTCGGAAGCGGACAGGATGTTCGCTGTTCTCATGGGGGATGATGTCGAATCGAGAAGAGAGTTCATAATCGAGCACGCGAAAGACGTTAAGAACCTGGACATATAGTTTTTCCGGGGAACTAAAGACAGAATATATTTGGAGAAGAGGGGGATATGTATACAAGAAACGAGAAGATAATACCGATACAGATAGAAGACGAGATGAAGGATTCCTACATCAATTACGCCATGAGCGTGATCGTGGGAAGGGCCCTCCCGGACGTAAGGGACGGGCTGAAGCCTGTGCATCGCAGGATACTGTACGCCATGAAGGACATGGGCATAGTGTACAACAAGCCATATAAAAAAAGCGCCAGGATAGTCGGTGAAGTGCTTGGTAAATACCATCCGCACGGGGATTCCGCCGTGTACGACGCGCTTGTCCGGATGGTCCAGGACTTCTCTCTCAGGTACCCGCTTGTGGACGGCCAGGGGAACTTCGGGTCGGTTGATGGGGATTGTGCCGCCGCTATGAGGTATACAGAAGCACGTACGCAGCAGATATCCGAATGGATGATAAAGGATCTTGAGAAGGAAACGGTAGGCTGGAGGCCCAACTTCGACGGTTCCCTCAAGGAACCGGAAGTCCTTCCCGCGATACTTCCGAACCTTCTTGTGAACGGGTCGAGCGGGATCGCGGTCGGCATGGCGACGAACATCCCGCCACATAACCTCTCGGAGATAGTTGACGCCATCTGTTTTCTCGTAGATACCCCGGAATGCAAGATCGAGGACTTGATGAAATTCGTGACCGGACCGGATTTTCCGACAGGGGCCATGATATGCGGCCGCGACGGCATAAGGAAAGCGTATAAGACCGGCAGGGGATCCATCAGGCTTCACGCCAAGGCGCATATAGAACAGAAAAAACAAGGCCGAGAGAGTATCGTGGTCACAGAGATCCCGTACCAGGTGAACAAGACCAGGCTCATAACGGCCATGGCGGACCTTGTGAAGAACAAGAAAATAGACGGCATATCCGACATAAGGGATGAATCGGACCGTGACGGCATGAGGATAGTGGTCGACATCCGGCGGGGCGCCAGCGCCGAGGTCGTCATGAACCAGCTTTATAAGCACACACAGATGCAGGAATCTTTCGGCATAATAATGCTGGCCATAGTGGACGGGCAGCCGAGGGTGTTGAACCTCAAGGAGATATTGGAGGAGTTCGTAAGGCACAGGAAAGAGGTCATTATCCGAAGGACAAGGTTCGACCTGGAGAAGGCCGAGAACCGGGCGCATATACTGGAAGGGCTCAAAATAGCCATAAAGAACCTGGATGAGATCATTAAGCTGATAAAAAAATCAAAGGACCCGGAAGAGGCCAAAATAGGGTTAATGCATAAATTCGGGTTATCGGAGAGACAATCGCTTGCCATTCTCGCCATGAGGCTGCAGCAGCTCACCAGCCTTGAGACCGAGAAGATAAACCAGGAATATCTCGAGATACTAAAGCTCATAGAGAATCTCCAGGGGATACTGGCCAGCGAAAAGAAGGTGTTGAAGATAATAAAAGAAGAACTCTCCGAACTAAAAGATAAGTTCGGGGACAAAAGAAGAACGGAAATAACCGCGGCGGCGGAAGACATAGACATAGAAGACTTGATCGCCGAAGAGGACATGGTCATTACCCTCAGCTACGCGGGATACATAAAAAGGTTCCCGGTAAGCGCTTACCGGCGGCAGAACCGCGGGGGAAAAGGCGTTACCGGCGCGGAAACAAGGGAAGAGGATTTCATCGAGCACTTGTTCGTCGCGTCGACACATGACTATCTCCTGGCTTTCACCAGCGAAGGGAAATTACACTGGCTAAAGGTCCACGAAATACCGCAAGCGGGAAAAAGGACCAAAGGACGTCCCATTGTTAACATGCTGGGGCTTTCCCAGAACGAAAAACTAACGGCCGTTGTGCCTGTCCGGGAGTTCAAGGAAGGACAGTTCGTGGTCATGGCGACCGAAAAAGGGAAGATAAAGAAAACGGACCTTACAGCGTTCAGCAATCCGCGTAAAGGCGGGATAATCGCTATCACGCTTGAGGACGCGGACAAATTGATAGGGGCCGAACTCACGACTGGCGAAGATGAGATCTGTATCGCCACGGTCGGAGGTAAAGCCATCAGGTTCATGGAAAAGGATATCCGGTCCATGGGACGTGGAGCGCAGGGAGTGAAGGGGATAAGCCTGGGCAAAAAGGACCGGGTCGTAGGGATGGTAAAGGCGGATCCACGGGGATCTCTACTTACCGTCACGGAGAAGGGGTTCGGCAAAAGAACGGACTTCGAGGAATATCGCCTCCAGTCAAGAGGTGGAAGCGGTGTAATAAACATGAAGATAGTTGAGAAGAACGGCGCGGTAGTAGGGGTTAAATCCGTAAAAGACGAGAACGAGATAATGCTTATCTCGAAGAACGGGATGGTGGTAAGGGTGTCCGTATGCGGGATAAGCAAAATAGGCCGGTCCACGCAAGGCGTTCATGTTATAGGCCTTAACAAGGGGGACAGGTTGACCTCGGTCGCGAGCGTGGTCGCCAAGGAGGAAGAAGAGGGAGTCGTAGAGGACGGCGAGACAGGGCCGGCAGAAGAATGACCCGCTTTTTGGAGCCGGAAGGACGGCTTAAAAAAAGAAGTTGAAAATATAAAAGGGATTATGTAAAATAACTCCTCCCGCAAGAGGGCGAAAACCCTGCGGGAAGAAAAAGAAAGACCGGTGTCCCCATCGTCTAGCCCGGTCAGGACTCCAGATTTTCATTCTGGCAACAGGGGTTCGAATCCCCTTGGGGATACCAAAAAATAAAGAGCGGGTAGCGTATAGCGAGAGGGTTTTGTGCTATGCTCTACCCGCTAAATGTTATATACTGGTCCAGAGGGAAGGAAAAAGGATATAAGATGGATATAGAACAGCTGTGGGAAAAGGCGCAGGAAAAGACAGAAGTCGTCCGGGGGAGGGTCAAGTCCCTGCCGACGTTCCGGACGACGAAGGTGCCCTACATATTCCTGGGGGAATCCAGCGTGAACCCGGGGAACACCGTGGTCAGGAAGGGGAAGGTCATAATAGAAAAACCCCTGATCCTTCTCCCGGAGGACCTGCCGCAGTTCGATGGGTTCAACATTGAAGAGGAGCTGGAAATAGAACAGGGAGCCATGCAGATGTTCTTTATGATGAGGGGGATACGGTTCCCCTCCCTCAAGTACAACAACAGCATAGAAAAGCTCGACCTTGAAGAAAGATCGCTCGCCAAGACAGCCGAGAAATATAAGCGCCAATTAGAGCGCCAGGAGAACGTGAACGTGGCCCTTATTCTGGGGCCGGAAGAATGCTGGCAATTCTCCATACTTATCTATATGGCGGCTCTTGTCGGCAGGTGCGCGCGTAATGATATCATGAACCTCATGGACAAATTCCGGGGACTTTAAGGTGGATATATGTGTGGGATAATAGGGTATACGGGAAAGGGAGAAGCGGCCGAGATCCTGATAAACGGCCTATCCCGTCTAGAATACAGGGGATATGACTCCGCCGGGGTCGCCATACTTAAGGACGGCGAGCTGCTCGTAAGGAAGAAAAAGGGAAAACTGTCCGTCCTCAGGGAAGAGTTGTCCAGAGACCCCCTTTTTGGCGTTACCGGGGTCGGACATACCCGCTGGGCAACGCATGGTGTCCCTAACGACGTCAACGCGCATCCCCACATAGACGATAAAACGCAGATCGCCGTCGTTCATAACGGGATCATCGAGAATTACCAGGAATTGAAAGAAAAACTGATAAAAAAAGGATATGTCTTCAGGTCAGATACGGATAGCGAGGTCATAGCCCATCTCATCGCGGAAAAGTACAAAGGGGACCTGTGCCAGGCGGTCATTGAAGGCATGAATGAGCTGAAAGGATCATTTGCCCTGGCGGTAGTCCATAAAGGGGAACCGGGCAGGGTGATCGGGGCGCGACGGGACAGCCCGCTGATAGTGGGGCTGGGAAACGGGGAGAACTTCGTGGCAAGCGACATCCCGGCCATACTGGAGCGGACAAAAAGGGTCGTGTATCTTGATAATGATGAAGCCGTTGACCTTTTCCGGGACAAAGCTACGTTCTACAATAACAATGGCAGCGTGCTGGACAAAGACGTGACCACCATAGAATGGGATATCTCGCAGGCGGAAAAAGGCGGATACAGGCATTTCATGCTGAAAGAGATATTCGAACAACCTACGGTACTTAACAATATCCTCAAAGAACGGATCAGGGGCAACGAGGTCGAGTTCGCGGAACTGAAAATAGAGAAAAAGACCCTCGCGGAGATAAAGAATATAGCCATCATAGCTTGCGGCACGGCGTATCACGCCGGCCTTACCGGGAAATACATGATCGAAAAAATAGCGCGAGTTCCCGTATGGGTGGATACATCGAGCGAATTCCGTTATCGCAACCCGCTTGTAGATAAAGATACGCTTGTTATAGTCATCTCACAGTCCGGGGAGACCGCCGATACTTTAGCGGCGCTCCGGGAAGCCAGGAACCGCGGGTCAAAGGTGCTGGCCGTGTGCAATGTCCTGGGGTCTTCCATAGCCCGCGAAGCGGACGGGGTGATATATACGCACGCGGGCCCGGAAATAGCGGTCGCCTCCACGAAAGCATATACGGCGCAGATAGCGGCACTGTGCCTATTCACTTATTATCTCGCGGATATAAAATGTACCCTGAAAGAACAGGCGGAGCACTATCTTAAGGAATTGAAAAGACTTCCATCCGCGGCAGAACGCATGTTAAAGGCGTACAAGAGCGAAAAGAACGTGATCGCGTCCTATGCCGAAGAGTTCCACCAGTATTACCTGGCTAGGAACAATAAAAGCTGTTTTCTCTATCTGGGAAGGAACATAAATTACCCAAATGCTCTGGAAGGGGCGCTGAAGCTGAAAGAAATATCTTATATAAGCGCGGAAGGGTATCCCGCGGGCGAGATGAAGCACGGTCCGATCGCCTTGATCGATGAAAATCCATGGGTAGTATGTATAGCTCCGGAATCAGAGACTTACGACAAGATGCTTTCGAACATACAGGAGATAAAAGCCCGGGGCGGGATAGTTATAGCCGTAGTGTCCGAAGGTGACCGCACGCTCAAGTGCGATAGGCCGCGCATGGGCATACATGAGGCTACGCATACATGTAAGGCGAATTGTACTATAGAGATACCCAGGGTGGACGAGCTATTCTCCCCTATACTGGTGGCGATACCGCTGCAGCTTTTAGCGTACCATGTGGCAGATGAGTTCGGATACGATATAGACCAGCCCAGGAACCTGGCGAAGTCCGTTACCGTGGAATAGGCACTTGACCACCGGAAAGCTCTCATATATAATATGCACTCCGGAAACGGGCGCGTAGCTCAGCTGGTTTAGAGCGCTTCCCTTACAAGGAAGATGTCATAGGTTCGAATCCTATCGCGCCCACCATTTAAAGATCTGTGGGTCTGTCCGGGCGGAGAGAGATTGACTGGCCGGACAAGATATGATATAAATATACCGCAAAAAACCATAGTGGGGCGGTAGCTCAGTTGGATAGAGCATCGGACTGTCGATCCGAAGGTCGCGGGTTCGAACCCCGTCCGCCTCGCCATTCTTCTTCGCCGTGATACTTTCGTTCACGGCTTCGAAGGAATAGACGATTCTTCCTGAGCGCGATGCGACAGCACGCGGCTTTGTAGGAAGAGAGAATTAAGCCGCGGGATAAACCCGCGGCTTAATAACAACCATTTCCCCGTACCTATGAGTATCGTTTATATACTTGTAAGCAAGCAACAACCGCAGAGATATTATATAGGCCTTACTGATGACCTGGAAAGAAGACTAAAAGAACATAATAAAGCGAAAGCAGGATATACTAAACGATATGCTCCGTGGAAGGTCGAAACGCACATAATCTTCTCGGATAAAGAACTTGCGGAAACCTTCGAGAAGTATTTGAAATCCGGGTCCGGAAACGCTTTTCTCAAGAAAAGACTTATCAAGCAGGCACGACGATATAAGCCAGCAATGGTAGAAAAAGGTTCTACGAAGCCGTATAATATGTTTTTGATAAAGGCGAAGTAGACCCCGTCCGCCTCGCCATTCTTCTTCGCCGTGATACTTTCGTTCACGGCTTCGAAGGAATAGACGATTCTTCCTGAGCGCGATGCGACAGCACGCGGCTTTGTAGGAAGAGAGAATTAAGCCGCGGGATAAACCCGCGGCTTAATAACAACCATTTCCCCGTACCTATGAGTATCGTTTATATACTTGTAAGCAAGCAACAACCGCAGAGATATTATATAGGCCTTACTGATGACCTGGAAAGAAGACTAAAAGAACATAATAAAGCGAAAGCAGGATATACTAAACGATATGCTCCGTGGAAGGTCGAAACGCACATAATCTTCTCGGATAAAGAACTTGCGGAAACCTTCGAGAAGTATTTGAAATCCGGGTCCGGAAACGCTTTTCTCAAGAAAAGACTTATCAAGCAGGCACGACGATATAAGCCAGCAATGGTAGAAAAAGGTTCTACGAAGCCGTATAATATGTTTTTGATAAAGGCGAAGTAGACCCCGTCCGCCTCGCCATTCTTCTTCGCCGTGATACTTTCGTTCACGGCTTCGAAGGAATAAAAAAAGACCCCCGGGGAAAAGACCCGGGGGTCTTTTTCCTCTAAACAGCACTTTGCATATAAAATTTGGCATTTCCTGCCAGGCAAGGGTATAATAACAATAGAATAAATATATAAGGCGGGCCCCCGGCCGTAACAATTTTGTGAGGGATACGATATATGTATAAAGGACCGGAAAGAAGAAAATATAAAAGGGTGCAGGGCCCTTTTCATGTGGACTTTAAATCCCTTACTCCCGAAGGCCAGGCAAATGCTTTCTGTGGGACAGATATAATCGGGGCCCACGATGTCGGGGCCGGTGGGATCAGGTTCAAAAGCAAGAACCCGGTGAATCCCGGGGCACTCGTATATCTTCAGATATCTTTCCCGCTTTTCACTTCCCCCGTAAACTGTATCGGCAGGGTTTTGAGGGTGGACCAGCTGAGCTATTCCAAATGGTATTTTGTAGCGGCGGTCTTTACGGAAATAACTACAGAAGAACGGGAAAAGCTCGATACCGCAATAGAAACATATTATTCGGAAAAGGGATAATCCCGAAAAAAGAACTCAAGGAGGAAAAATGGCCGCGATCATAGCCCTCGTTATCGTTTTGCTCGTCCCGGTGTTCATGTATAATTCCCTTGTGGCCAGGAAGAACCAGGTCGATAACGTATTCGGGAGCATAGACGCGCTCTTAAAGAAAAGATATGACCTCATCCCGAACCTCGTAGCGACCGTACAGGCGTACATGCAACACGAAAAAGGGACCCTTGAGGAGGTGACCGCGCTGAGAACCCGCGCCCTGGCTTCCGGACTAAGTAACGACGAAAAGATAGACCTGGACAATAAAATGTCAAAAGTTCTCGGTGGCATCATGGTAGCGGTAGAGAACTACCCGCAACTCAAGGCCAGCCAGAACTTCCTGGAGCTCCAGAAGGCGATGAACGAGGTCGAAGAACAGGTATCCGCGGCAAGACGGGCTTATAACGCCGCTGTCACCGATTATAACAACGGAGTGGAAATGTTCCCCACGAATATCCTGGCCGGCATGATGGGGTTCAGGAGAAAACAGGTGTTCTTTATACCCGAAGAGGAAAGGGGCGCCCCGAACGTAAAAGAGATGTTCGGGAAATAGCGTGCCGGAAACAAGTGAACGGACAATATGAAGACTATAGGAGAGGTAGAAGGTTTCTATTATACGACGCTTCTTAATGATCTTGTCGGCCTTGAGAAAGAAAGAATAAAAGTAGCGAGAAAAGCCGCGATAGTCGGACTGATCCTCGCCGTTGCGGTGGTTGTTCTTGAAGCTTTGTGCCTGAAAGAGGTTTTATCCGAAGGTGAACCGGTAGATCCAAGAGCGTTCATAGCCTTTCCGTTAGTGGCAAGTGTATTGTGGGGCGCCTGGTTGAAGCTGGTTTTATCGAAATATGTCTGTCGCTTCAAACATCTTGTAATAGAAAGACTTATACATTTTGTCGAACCCGACCTTTCTTATCATAAGAACCGCCATATAAACAGGGACATATTCTGCCAGAGCGGCTTATTTACCACGGCCCCGGACAGATATGAGGGTGACGACCTGGTGGAAGGAAGGATTGGGCTTACCAAGGTGCGTTTCTCTGAAGTGCATGCCGAAAGCAAGACCAGGAACCGCAGAGGAGGGACGGAATATAATACTATTTTCAAAGGGATGTTCTTCGTTGGCGATTTCAACAAGCATTTCAAGGGGAGAACGTTCGTTCTGCCGGATACCGCGGAGCGAGTGTTGGGCCATATCGGTACGTTTTTGCAGTCCATACCGCGGGGGAGAGGAAAACTTGCCCGGATGGAGGACCCGGAATTCGAAAAAGAGTTCGTTGTCTACTGCGAAGACGACATAGAGGCCAGATATATCCTTTCCACGAGCTTGATGAAAAGAATAGTCGAGTACAGGAAAAAAACAGGCAAAGAGATGCGGATTTCTTTTGTGGACGACAAGATCTTTATCGGCATATCCTATGCCCGTGGGCTGTTTGAACCGAGGCTGTTCCGGACCATATTGGAATTCGCCCCGGTAAAAGAATACTATGAGGACCTCAGGGCCGCTATCGACATAGTGGAAGACCTTAACCTCGATCTGCGTATATGGACAAAATAATAACGTGAATGGCTTTGGCGGAAAGCGCGAACCCGTGAACTCATTGATAAGATCAATAGCAGTGGTATTGTCTTTCGTGTTCTGCGGCATGTGTGCCGCGGAACAGGGAGAGCAGGAAAGGACCTTCGCGGTCGCCGTTACGGCAACGCCTGTATTCAATTCACCGGATATCGCCGGGATCTTCAACCGGGACAATCCTGGCGGACCGCGTGCCGACGACGCTGGGCTGGTAAGGGAGCTTGAGTTCGTCGCGCTGCCGGGCAGTGTGTTCCTTGTGGAAGAGGGGCAGGGAGAAGGCAACATAGTGAAAGTAAGGACACAAGAGTACCCGTCTAACGGGAAAGAACTTTTTGTGGATAAAAGGTTCATTCGGGTAGAAGCGGGAGAACCGGAGGAAAGAGAGAAAAAACTGCCGCGAAGACAAGAGATACAAGAACATCTCAAGGCTTTGGAGGGAACGAGGTATGTTTGGGGCGGGAATGTGTCGAAGGGCGTGCCGAAAATGAAGGACTTATATGAACCGCCGGCGGGGCTGGAAGAAAAAGAGGCGGATGAATGGGAACTTCGGGGAGTGGACTGTTCCGGGCTTTTATATGAGGCAACAGCCGGGAGCACTCCGAGGAATACCGAAGACCTGGTGTCTTTCGGTGTGCCTGTAGCCGTAAAAGGTCTGGAGAGCGAAGAAATAAAAGAAAAGCTAAAGCCGCTTGATCTCATAGTGTGGAAAGGACATGTTATCGTGGTCCTGGAGAATGGGACCGTGATAGAAAGCAGGCTGGATAACGACAAGGACATGTCCGGAGCCCAGGACGGGGTTGTTATCCGGGGCCTTGAAGAAAGATTGCGGGAGATAATGACGGAACGACAACCGGCTGATGGGTACACGACCGAAGATGGAGAGAAGGTATTCGTTGTAAGAAGATGGTATGACACGCTGGCACGGGAACTTATAGCGGGAAGAAAGAAAAAAGCCCGTGAAAAACTGGAAAAAATAACAGCAGACCTGCGCGGAGCTACAAGTACTGAGGAAAAGGCCCGGCTTATGGTCGAAAAGGCTAAACAGCTTATACATATATCCGGGAGAAAAGCGATGGTCCCGGCGACGGAGGGAACCATTAATGCCATAAGCCTCGCTCCATACGAGGACGACTATAAGCGGTATCTTTTTCTTTTGTACGAGTATTTCTGGAAGAACGAGACCGGGACAGAACGAGCTGGCCTGAAAGAACGAGTAAAGAGCATAGTTAAGGCATATAACGGCAACAAGAACTTTGAACTTCTTATGGGGCCGCAGGAGGTAAAAGCGTTCCTTGGGAGGATGAACGAAAGCGGGATATCCCTCTCTGGAGGGAAAAAGGACAAGATCAGCGCGTATTCCACCGAATACGGCTGGTTCGAGATCGAGGACGTGTACGCGTACTATGAGATGTACGAAGTCGACATTGATAACGACGGGGAAAAGGAAAAAGTACTTATCGCGGACGCGGATACCGAAGATACGCTGAAGATCGCCGGGGTATATGGAGAAAAAGACGGGAAAGTCCTCGAAAAATGGAATAAGAAAGAAAAAAATAAAATGGAGGAGCTACTGACAACAAGCGCGGGGAAAGTATACAATAAAAAGAACGTCCCACCGCTGTCAGTAGAAGATATCGAGATATGTACCGATAACGGGAAAACATTTTTCAGTATCGTGGCGGCACCTTTTTGGGAAGACAGGCAGGAGTTAGGGGACGGTAAGGTCGCGATGGATATCTTATGGGAGAACGGGTCCTTGAGGAGAAAAGATGAATAAGATAATGATCACCATGGCGATAGCCCTGCTATGCTATGCCGGTGAATGCGCGGCGCAACAGGCAGAAGAGAAAGACCCGACAGGGCTGGCGATACAGATAGAGGATATCCCCGGGGCGAAGATACCTTCGCCGGAAGAAGCCGTATCCGCCGACAACGGATATGAACTGGAAGACCCGTACCAGCAGGTGGAGTTGAAGCTCCACGACATAGACTTACTTGTCGTAGGCGCTCCCGGATCGGGAGAAAAGAGCGTGAAAGATAAGGTAAGCCTGGGCGATCCGTACAAGGGGATCGCATACGAGAGCGAAGAAGAGGCCGAGAAAGACAGGGAGAACCGGGGGATGGGGGTGCCTTACAAAATACAGACCGCGGTGCAGGGAGAAGCCGAAAAAAAGGGATATTAAGCCGGGACAAGAACGGAAAAGAAAAAAGAACAACTGAGCAGATAAGGATCTCATTCTCGAAAAGGGGGAGAGCATGGCTTACGGCAAGAACATACTGGTATGGTTGGTCGGAGGGGCGCTCCTGTTCGTCGCGGTGTTTTATTTCGCGGATAGCGGGAACAGGAAACTCGAGGAACAACTTCTGGCCCCGGGACCACGGGGTAGCGCCGCACCAGAGACAAAGGGTGAGCCGATCAAGCGCGTCAGCAGGGCGGAGGCCCTTGAAAAGGCGGATGCGGCGGTCCGGCAGATAATAGAACAGATATTGATGGCCGAACCCGATAAATTCGAAGATGCCGGAATAAAGATAAAGGGCGGATCGGACCAGTATGTCGATATAATCACCCAGATCAACGGGTCCGGAATGACCAGATGGGAGCTCATGAGGATATTTGGGTCGCAAAAGGTCAGACCGGTGATATTCATACTTAACAATTTCGATAAATGGAAGGAGCTGCCCAGGCACAAGGAAGAGGACAAAGGGGAGATGTCTTTCGTGGAGGAGAAAGAGCCGCTCCAGGTAACGGGGGAGATCACGGAGGGACCACGGTGAAAGCCGTTCTTACCGAGGGACCTGTCGGGAAAACGCTGATCAAGCTCACTATCCCCATGATGGTAGGGCTTGTGGGGATGATAATCTTCAACCTGGTGGACGTGTTCTTTATCGGGCGGTACGGGACAATGGAACTGGCGGCGCTAAGTTTTACTTTCCCGGTAGTCATCCTGATCACAAGCCTTGCTTTAGGCGTAGGAGTAGGGGTAGCGGCAGCGGTCTCCCGGGCCGTTGGAGAAAAGGACAAAGACCACCTCAGGAGGCTTACAACGGACAGCCTGATATTGTCGATAGTTATAGGCGCGGTGTTCGTGGTAATAGGGATAACGACCATAAGGCCGGTATTCAGCGCGCTGGGGGCCAGCGAAGAGGTCCTGAGGCTGATAAGAAGTTACATGATCATCTGGTACCCGGGCATGTTCTTCATAGTCATCCCCATGGTCGGCAATAACGCTATCCGGGCTTTAGGCGACACCGTGACCCCGAGCGTTATAATGATGATCGCGGTCCTGCTGAACATCGTGCTGGATCCCTTGATGATATTCGGGATAAAACCCTTTCCGCGCATGGGCCTTGCGGGAGCCGCTCTCGCGACGCTTATAGCCAGAGCAGCAACGCTGTTTTTCTCGTTATGGGTCCTGGTTGTCAGGGAAAAGCTCATCACATTGAAAAGAACGTCCTGGGCGGAGATCTTAAGGTCGTGGGAAGAGGTGTTGTTCATAGGCCTGCCCACCGCCGCGACAAGAGCTATCATCCCCGTTGCCACAGCGGTCATTACCCGGATGCTGGCTACGTATGGCCCGGAAGCCGTGGCCGCGTTCGGAGTAGCCGCCAAGATAGAATTTTTCGCCATGGTATTCGTTTTTGCCCTGGCTTCCGTGGTGGGCCCTTTTATCGGGCAGAATCTTGGCGCGAACAAGCCGGAGCGGGTCAGGAAGTGCGTGAAATACAGCGAGGATACCTCTCTTATCTGGGGTATCGGCGTTTTCATCCTGCTGGCCTTGTTCTCAAGGCCGTTAGGAGGACTGTTCAGCAATAACAGCGAGGTTATCCGGAGGACAACCCAGTATTTGAGGATAGTCCCGGTGGGATACGCGATGTATGGTATAATGACCGTCAGCGTGGCAACACTTAATGTCATAAAGAAACCATATCATTCCTCGATGATAATGATCATACAGATGTTCGTGTTATATGTCCCCCTGGCCATGATATGTGAGAAGTTCTTCGGGGTGATCGGCATCTTTATGGCGCTCAGCATAGCATATATAATAGGGGGAACAATAGGGCACAGGGTGCTCAGGCGGGAAATGAGCCTCATATAGGATAGAAAGGACATACGACATGGAAGGGATAAGACCGGGACTAAGGGCCAAAGCAAAGATAGTCGCTACTATGGGGCCGTCATGTGATCGTGGGCAAGTGTTAAAAAAGATGGTGGAAGCCGGGCTGGATGTGGTAAGGCTCAACTTTTCCCATGGGAAAGAAGAAGAGCATCTTGGAAGGATCAACAGGGTCCGGGAACTGAACCGTAAATACCGCCGTTGCGTAAAGATACTTCAGGACCTTGAGGGTTTCCGGATAAGGGTGGGAAGATTCGACGGCTCCCCGGAAAAGATTTTGAAGAAAAGGGCTACCGTCTGGCTGACAAAAGGCAGCGATGGCGGGGACGACACGGTCATCCCTTTCGACTATCGGGGGGACCTGTCGGTCATAAGACCGGGGAAACACATTTTTATTGATGACGGGAATATAATACTTGAGGCAAAAAGTGTGCTTAAGGGCAGGCTGCGGGCTGAAGTGCTGGAAGGAGGCGTGCTGAAGGAAAGAAAGGGTATAAATATGCCCGACGTCAAGATACCCTTTTCCAGCATAACGGAAAAAGACATGAATGATCTACGATTCGGTCTCAAGGCCGGGGTGGACATGGTCGCGCAATCTTTTGTGCGAACGCCCGGGGATGTTATCGCGATAAAGGACATAGTGGGGACCAGAGGGAACTGCAAGGTCATAGCTAAAATAGAGAACAGAGAAGCGATAAAGAACATCGACCGTATCATAGAAGTAGCGGATGGAATAATGATCGCCCGGGGGGACATGGGCGTAGCCGTGCCGATGTACGAGATCCCGGTCATACAGAAGACCATAATCAAAAAATGCAACCACAGGAAAAAGTTCGTTATTACGGCCACACAAATGCTGGAGCATATGACGGAGCACTCCAGACCTACCAGGGCGGAAACGACGGATGTGGCCAACGCCATAATCGACGGGACGGATTACGTGATGTTATCCGGGGAAACGGCCGTAGGGAAGTTCCCGGTTGAAACAGTAAAAATGATGGATATGATAATCAAATATACCGAAGAGTATCTGAAAAGGACACGCCGGGCCGGGGGACAGGGGAGGGGAAAATGACCTGTAGGGTATGCGCGGTGGCGATCGCACTTGGCGTGATCGGGCTTTTGTGGGTACTTGTAACGGTGCTGGCCGGGAAGCTGGGGGAGAAGGACCGCGGGATAAATAAGGAGGAAGAAGGAACATGACACCGGTAGAAGCCTTGAAAATAGCGCTTGCGAAAGAAGACGCGTCCGTAAGGTTGTATAAAAAACTGGCCGAGGAACACCCGGCGATAAGGGACCTTTTGACCGAACTTCTTATTGAAGAGGAAAAACACAGGAAAATGATAGAAAAAAAACTAGTACAGCTGACCACGGGGTAAAGAACGACACCCTTTTATCGACTGTCTGTAACAACCAGAGAGGAAAGATATGTCCAGGGAAGAACACAAGACCAAGGCAATAGAGCGCATAGAAAGGCAAATGGAAGATATAGACGAAGGGTCAATACGGTATAAGGTGCTGGACTGCGCGCGCAGGTTCAAGAGCTCATGGATGGAGCTGGGTCAGACCCTGTTCTCGGTGTGGAAAGATAAGCTGTACAAGGAATGGGGATATTCCGAGTTCGACACATATGTTCTAAAGGAAATAGGGATAAGGGGGCAGACCGCGGGGAAATTGATCAGGTCCTATTCTTTCCTGGAAAGGGAGGAGCCCGCGTACCTTGTGCACAGGAAAGAGGACGGCGCCGACACGGCAAAGATGCCTACTTATGAAGCGGTAGATGTGCTGAGAAGGGCCAAGCTTAACAAGAACATAGATGTGGAGGACTACCGGAAAATAAGGGAGAACGTTCTTGAGAACGGCAAAGAGGCGGCCGACGTAAGGAAAGAACTGTCGGTCATCATAAGAAAGAACGAAGAGCTTGAGCCGGAGGAGGCGAGAAAGAAAAAGAGGGAGATCATAGTCAAAAGATTCGTTAACACGCTAAAATCCGTAAGAAAAGAGATCCGTATGTACAAGATGCTCCCGGATGATATCCTCAGGGAAGCGGAAAAGCTCATAGAAAAGATCGAAAGCACCATCGACCGATAGAACACAAAATAAGAGGGAGGTATATATGTACAGAACGGGAAACCCGGCTTTGAATGATAACGTATTCAAGAACACGATACCCGCGTCCGCGGGAAGTATGACGATACAGGGCACGGTGAACAAATCGTTCATACTTTTCATGATAACACTTATAGGCGCGGCATGGATATGGGGGAAACCCGCGCAATATATGGGTTTCGCTGTTCCCGCCGCGATCATCGGCTTTATAATAGCGCTTATCACGATCTTCAAGAAAGAATGGGCTCCGGTGACCGCGCCTCTATACGCGGCCGCGGAAGGGGTGTTCCTGGGCGGGATATCCTCGATCTTCGAGGCCGCGTATCCCGGGATAGTGATCCAGGCGGTAGCGCTTACGTTCGGGACTTTTTTCTGTCTCCTGGCGGCCTACAGGTCCGGACTGATAAAACCTACGGAGAACTTCAAACTGGGTATTGTCGCGGCGACCGGCGGGATAGCCGTGGTGTATCTCATATCATGGGTGATGGGTTTTTTCGGGCACGGGTTCACGATGATCTATTCATCCGGTCCGGCCGGGATCATCTTCAGCCTGGTGGTCGTGGTAGTGGCGGCGTTGAACCTGGTGCTGGATTTTGATTTTATAGAAAAAGGAGCGGACGCCGGCGTGCCAATATACATGGAGTGGTACGCCGCGTTCGGTCTTATGGTCACGCTTATCTGGTTATATCTTGAAATGCTGAGGCTTATCGGGAAGGTGAGGAGCCGTTAAACGCGCCCGGCTCCGGAGGGAAAGTTTAATTTTCTTGACTTTTCGCGCAAAAATATTAACCTTTAGAGGAAGTTCTGGTTTAAAGGGCACAAGACAAAGAGGGAGGAACAAAAATGCCTTATGAAAGCAATCTAGATGAAACCCTATTCGCGAAGACATGGGAGTCCGAGGGGAACAGGCTCACGGTGAGCGTGAGGTGTTATAATAAAGGCCCGAAGAAACTACAGATAAGCAGGGAAAGCGCCGGAGCAAGCGGGGACATGAAATTCGCGAAACTCGGCAGGCTTACCAAAGAAGAAGCCGAAGCCATCCTGCCGCTTATGCAGGAAGCTCTTTCGAAAATGGACTAAGAGCAGGCGTGTATGTTGTGTATAGCGCCGACATGATGCGGGAAGAACTGCGGAAAAAGGCCAGCAGAAAGAAAGCGGAAGTACTGCGGAGGTTCTTTAAGACCGGGCCGGGGGAATATGGGGAGGGAGATGTATTCCTGGGAGTGACCGTGCCCGAGATAAGGAAGATCGCTAAAAAGGGGGAAAAGACCCCGCTTCCCGAGATCGAGAGGCTTCTCAGGTCCCCCATACATGAAGAAAGGTTCCTGGCTCTTGTTATAATGGTGGAACGGTATAAAAGGACCGGGCCGGGGGAGAGAGACATACTATATAGGCTGTATCTAAAGAACACGGCGTATATAAACAACTGGGACCTGGTGGACGTGTCCGCGGGGCGGATCGTGGGGGAACACCTGGTCCGCCGGGCCAAGCGGGCCTTACGTGGGCTGGCAAGGTCATGCGATATGTGGGAAAGACGCATCGCGGTAATAGCCACGTCCAGATTCATAGGGGCGGGCAAGCTGGATGAAGCCCTGGACGGTATTGATATGGTGATCGAGGGCGAAGAGGACCTTCTGCACAAAGCATGCGGTTGGAGGCTGCGGGAGATCTGGAAAAAAGACAGTGGAAAAGCCGAAGAGTACATAGCGA
>JAQUQS010000020.1 GCA_028715965.1 Candidatus Omnitrophota bacterium
CCGATGTCATGATGGTCGGCGAGGTCAGGGACAGGGAGACCGCCGAGATCGCCATAAGAGTATCCCTTACCGGTCATCTGGTGCTCTCTACGCTGCATACGAACGATTCCGCCACCGGCGTTACCCGTCTCGTGGATATCGGGATAGAACCTTATCTTGTGGCGTCCAGCGTGGAAGCGTTCATAGCGCAGAGGCTTATACGTACTATTTGCCCAAAATGCAAGATAGAGGATACCTCCGTGGTCCCGGAGATCAAGAGGCGTATTTCCGAGAGCCGTGGGGGCGGGGATATGAACGACCTGAAAATATACAAGGGTAAGGGCTGTGATGATTGCAATGGAACAGGCTTTTATGGTCGTACGGCCATATACGAGATACTAAGGGTGGACCAGGAGATAAAGAGGCTTATAATAGCCAAGGCCCCGGCTGGGGACGTCAAAAGAACGGCGATGAGGAGAGGGATGGCTTCATTGATGCAAAATGGATGGGATAAGGTCCTGGCCGGAGTGACCACGCCCCAGGAAGTCCTCAATGTCTGCCAGGACCTGGAAGAGTCAGAGTACCAGTACGTGACGCCCGGACCTTCGCGCGCGCAGACCATGGCGCCACCCAGGCCTTCCGGAGGGACGACCATAATGACCCCTCCGCCAGCGCAGCAGCCGCTCTTTCCGTCGAACGACCCAAGGAGCCGGAGGCTACATGCCCGCGCTCCCGTAAGGACCAAAATACGTTACAGGCTGGTCGAAAAGGCTGTTGGAGATATCGGCAGGATAGGCGGTACGCGGACGGAAAGCGCCGCGAGGCCGGACATGGACCCTACAAAGAAGGTGTTCGGCGGCAACATTTTCGCTGATACCGGGACGGGGCCCCAGGACGGTAAAGACGCCGTAGAAGATTATTACCAGGAGCAGGATTCGGTCACATCTGATATAAGTGCCGGCGGATTGGTGTTTGAATCGCTATTTTCTTTTCCTCCAGGATCCATACTGGAACTCAAGATATCCATCCCGGACCTGGCGAACCCGGTGGTATGCCTGTCCAAGGTGGTAAGGGTGGAAAAAAAGTCCCCCCAGGTATTCCATTTAGCTGTATGCTATCTGGATATGTCCGGGTCGGACAGGAAGATCATCGATGATCATGTAAGGGCCGAATACGGCAAACAGGACGAATAAGATCTATGGAGTACGCATGAAAAATTTCAGATATAAGGCCAAGAAAGGCCCTGAAGACCTGATAGAAGGTGTTATGACGGCCTTTAATCCTGATGACGTGGTCAAAAAGCTTGCGGAAAAAGGCTATATGGCCGTTATGGTCGAGGAATATATGGAAAGTGATGATCGTCCGCGTCACGTTGCGCTCAGGAGCATGTTCGGTGTAAGCCAGAAAGAGCTTTTGTCTTTCACCCGACAACTGGTAACTCTTGTGAAGTCGGGTGTGCCCATGTTGCGTTCCCTGAACATACTTTCGGCGCAATCGGCCGACAGGTATTTCAGCCAGGTGATCCAGGATATAGGTGCCAGGATAAAGAACGGCGATACTTTATCCGAAAGCCTGGAGGCGTTCCCAAAGATATTTTCCCGGTTCTATTCGGCCATGGTACGGTCAGGGGAGGATTCGGGTTCTCTGGATAAGGCGCTGATAAGGATATCGGAATACTATCAGCGGCAGGGGCTCATACGGTCCAGGGTAAGGTCGGCGATGATATATCCCCTCCTGATACTGACCGTGGGCATATTGTCGATAGTCTTTATTTTTACGCACGTTATGCCGCGGATCATACCCATACTACTTAATCTTAACACGGAACTCCCGCTTCCTACGAGAGCTCTTATTTTCCTGAGTTCTTTTCTCAAAGGTAACTGGGGCTGGATGGTCCTGATCGTCCTGATGTTCCTGCTCATTTATTCCAGGTCCATCAAGAACAAGGTCTTCCGCAGGTATATTTCCAATATAAAGCTGCGGATACCTGTGCTGGGTCCGCTTGTGTACAGGTCTGAACTCGCCCGGTTCACACGAGCTCTTGAGGTCTCCCTCCAGAACGGGATACCCATAATAAACGCGATAGAAGTATCCCTGCCGATACTTAATGAAGAAGCTATCAGGGAAAAACTGACCGAACATGTCAAAGGCCTTGAGGTGGGTGAGGCTTTGAGCAGTACGTTCGCGAAAAGCGGTGTATTTCCGATCTTCGCGGTAAGCCTGGTGAACATAGGGGAAGAGTCCGGGAACCTTGTTGAATCCCTCTCTGACATCGCCGCTTCTTTTGAGTCGGATTGTACCGATGCCGTGGATATAATGGTGAACCTTCTGGAGCCTTTGATGGTGCTTTTCATAGGGCTTATCGTCGGTTTCATAGTAAGCGCGGTATTGCTGCCGATATTCCAGTTGAACGTGATACAACTATAATAACAGGAGAAAAAATGCTTAAGCACAGGATATCAAGGTCGCTAGGGTCCACAAAGGGGTTCACGCTTATTGAGATACTTCTTGTGGTGGTAATAATCAGCGCGCTCGCGTCCATGGTCGTGCCCAGGCTGACGGGGCGTTCGGAAAAAGCCAAAGAGGCTATAGCGCGGGCGGATATAACCGCGAACATCCCTACGGCGCTTAAACTATATGAGCTGGATAACGGGAGTTTTCCGGCGACGGAACAGGGACTTAAGTCTCTTCTGGAAAAGCCCAGGACCCCGCCTATGCCCAGGAATTGGAGCGGGCCGTATGTTGAAGGCAAGAACCTGATGGACCCATGGGGGCGTGAATATATGTATAGATATCCGGGTTCACACGGAACGGACTATGACCTGTATTCTTTAGGCAAGAACGGTGTCGATGATGAGACGAACATCACTAACTGGGATTAATATAAAAAAAAAGACTTTAGTAGGACCTCTCTCCGCGCAGGGAGGTTTTACGATGATAGAGGTTCTTGTGGCCATGGTGATACTTATTTCGGCCGCTTCCTATATCTTTCCTGTATTTTTTAACACTACAACGGCGATATCCCATGTCGCTAACAGGATAGAAGCCGGATCCATGATCGAGGAAGAGATGTGGACCATCAAGAAGAACGTCTACAAAGGGGATGCCAGGACCAGCTATACCGTTAAGAGGGCACTTGGCGGCAATATCCCTGTGCTTATAACGGGTAGTGTGGAAAAACTGCCCCGTCCCGATAATCTTTACAAACTGCAAATAGCGGCTTCCTGGGTCGAAGGCAGGAGCAGAAAAGGATTGGAACGCGCGGTATATGTTGAGCAAAAATAAAAAAGGTTTTACGCTGATAGAGCTTTTAGTGGTAAGTTCCATGCTGATCTTCCTGGGTGTGGGCATATTCCGTATCCTTTCGAGCGGTATAGCCGTGTACGAGTGGATGGACCGGAACCGCTTTGTGGACGATGTGCCGATATTTTTCCAGAAGTTCTCGAATGACATAAGGAATTACGCTCCGATGGGGAAAGAGGGGATGCTGGCGATCCCCGGAGGGGTGTCCCTGTCCATACATAACGCGGACTATATGGTCTATACCGATCCAGACAGTATAACTCCCGGAGAACCGGTTCGCAGGGTGGAATACATATATGACCGGTCGAAAAAGAACATATTGAGGAGGGTCTATTCGTTGGGTCGGGAAGACCCGGTAACGGGTCTCGAGGTGCTTGCCGGGGTCAAGGCCATGAGGATAACATATGCTGAAAAAGACGGTATATTGCGCGACGCGGGGATGTTCAGCGATGTTCCACCGGCCAGGGTCGCGGCTATAAGGGTAGAATTGGAGATCAACTCCGGAGCAGGCGATGATCTCAACTTTTCAAGGGTGATAGAGGTGCCGGTCAATTTCATATGAAGGACCAGATGACACGGAAGTCGCGGGATAAAGGAAGTATTTTGATATTATCGTTGTGGACGGTAGTGTTCCTGACGTTCATCGCGGTGATGCTCGGGGGATCGGCGGGGACCGGTATCAGGTTCTCCGGCAGGATCGAGGATATATCGATCTCTTATGATCTGGCCTCCAGCGGAATGCTTTACGCGATCCGGACGATCGCGGCGGGAAAACTGGATACATCGCCATCCACCGATGCGCTCAATGACCAATGGGCGAACGATCCTTCGATATTCGGAGAGGTGAAATTGGGGGAGGGGAGCTACGGGTTCGCCTATGATAAGAAAGACGATAGCTCCGGACAGGTCCTAACTTACTTTGGGATGGTGGATGAGGAGCGAAAGTTGAACCTGAATTATGCCGACAGAGAAGAGATCGTGAGGCTCCTGCTTGAACTTACCGACATGGACCAGGTGCGAGCTACGGAATTGGCCGCTTCAATTATAGACTGGCGGGATGTGGATGATATCCTGTATAATACTGTGGACAGCGCGAGCGAACGGGCTGCTTATGTCAGGGCGGCTCTCGCGTATGCCCCGGCTAACGAGAACTTCCATGAACTGGGGCAGCTGATGTTCGTTAACGGCATGGACCCGAAAGTGTTCGTCAGGATAAGGGACTATGTGACCGTTCACTCGACCGGCAGGATCAACATAAATACGGCTACTGCGGAAGTGCTTGTGGCTATTGGTCTTAGTAGCGATATGGCCGATAAGGTGAAGCTTTTCCGTGCAGGACAAGACGGGACGGAAGGAACATATGACGATAACGTGTTCACCAGCGTGAACAAGGTATCCGGCGATCTGGAGGGGCATTTCGCCCTGACGGACGCCGAGAAGGATGAGATCACGCGGTTCGTGGCCACGGGGAAACTTTCCGTCAGGTCCGATAACTTTATGGCCGTATGTACGGGGCATGTGGCGGGCGCGGGTACTTCCGGTAAAGTAATAAGTGTTTTTGACCGGAATGGGAACATAAAATACTGGGGCTATGTAAGTCTGGCCTCCTGAGGTATGGATAAATGGCGTATGACGCTTTTCAAAAAGGACGGGATCTTTTATGTGTTGAAATAGGCGAAGCTTATTTCAAGGCGGTCTATTTCAGGAATGTAAAAGGGAAGATGTCCATCGCGGGTACCGCAGGAGAGTACGAGCAGGGTATGTCCGGGGAAGATACCGCCGCGGCGATACGTAAATTCGCGATGGAAATGAAGGCAAAGAACCCGGAGGTCATTAACGTCATTCCGTCTAAATATGGTATATATAAGAATATCGAGATACCGTCGGTGGACCCGAAGGAGATAAAACAGATCATCGACCTGCAGGCCGGCGCCCATACTCCGTATCCGAAGAATGAGATCATCATAAGCTACTCCAATATCGGTATATTACACCAAAGATATACGAAAATACTGCTGGTAATAATAAAGAAGGACGTTGTCTCCTCAAGATACGATATCATCAGGAAGGCTGGGTTTAAGGCGGAAACCGCTCTTTTAAGCTCGGAAGTCTCGTCAGGGTTCTTTTCGGCGCATCTTAAGGACAAACCATCAAAGATGATAGGCCTTTTGAACATAGACGCTACCTCGACCGATTTCACGGTGATCCAGGACGGGCGGGCCATGTACATCAGGTCGTTCGCGCTGGGTACGGTCGATCTTATGGCCAAGGGAGCGGACATAAACAACCAGTTCTCGGAAGAGGTCAAGAAATCCATAGAGTCCTATCAGGCTAACAATGTAGGCACCATGCCTGACGTCATATATGTCACGGGAGCGCTGGCGGCGTTCGGGGCCGCGATCACACAGGCGCAAAGATTGTTCACCGAGGCCACTTTCACGTCTATGGGATACGCGGATATATTCTCGATACCCGAAAGTATCAAGGATACGGCGTTGGATACGCCCGGATTGTCGCTTTTGTCGGTCATAGCGCCGTCGGAATCCTTGGGGAAAGAGTATATCAATCTTGTGCCGGAAGAGGTGAGGGTAAGGCAGGAAATAAAGAAGAAATCCCGCGAGATGACGTTCATAGCTATCATGGCTATGGTGCTCATGCTGCTTTTCTGTTCCGTGTTCATAGTGAACATATTCTTCAAGACGCTCTATCTGGGCAATCTTGAACGGAACTATAACAAGGAGAACATGGAGGTAGGCAAACTTAAGCTGGTGTCCGACAAGACAAGCATAGTGAAGAGGTTCATAGAGAAAAAAGGAGAGGTTCTTAACGGGTTATGCGAACTGATAAACTCCCTGCCCAAAGAGATATTCCTTAACAGTATAGGTTTCAGGGAGGACGGTACGGTCATTTTTACGGGTACCGCGGAAAGTATGTCCCAGGTGTTCTCGCTGGTCACCGAACTGGAGAACAATAAACATTTCAGCAATGTAAAAGTGGATTTCACGAAAAGCCGCCGCCAAAAAGAGCAGGAAGTGGCGGATTTTGGCCTTACGCTTACCATAGAACAGAACGGACAGCCATATGGACAAACTGCTTGAGGTCCTGAAAGCGTTCTTTTCGGGGCTTTCCGAAAAAGAAAAAAAAGTCATGTATGTGACCGCGTTCATCGTTTTTGTGGCGCTGTTCGACAGGATAATAATAGGCCCGTTCTCGGCGGAGTCGGACAGGTTGACAGAGAAAATAAACAATCAGGTAGCCCTTACCAGCAAGAACATAAAATTACTGCAATATAAGGACAGGATACTGGCCGAGGACGTGGCCAGGAAAGATTTTTATATACCTAGTGGACAGGCCCAGGAGGAGCTGATCGCGTCTTTCCTGAGCGAGGTAGAGGGTGTCGCTAAAACATCGGGCATCGCGATATCCAACATCAACACTGTCACTGTATCAGAAAAAGAGGGGTATAAGGAATTCAGCCTGATAATAGAATGTTCCGGGAAAATGAGGGACATGTTGGATTTCTTCTATGGGATAGATAACTCCCCGAAACCCCTCAGGATGGCCTCCTTTGACATGTCCGTCAAGAACAGGGACGATTATGAGGTGAAGTGTACCGTGACCGTGATCAAGCTGATCGTTTCGCGGGCCGAGATGTCCCTGGCGGCGGACGCGCTTGTCCCGGATGCTCCTGTTGTCCAGTCTAATGACAAGACGGTGTTCATAACTGAGAAAATAGCCCTGGAGTGATATGGTAAAGACCGTTAAAGCATTGATAGCGGCTGGTTTGCTGCTTGTCGCGATGTGCCCCACCCCGCAGGCCGAGGATATCGCCGCCCTGCTGAAGAAGACCCAGATAGCTGTCGAAACAGAAGACATGGACGAGGCGGAAAGATTGTGCCAGGAAATACTGTCGATCAATTCCAACGTGTATCCCGCGTACAATATATTAGGTTTTATCTACGCCAGCCGGGAGGGAGAACAGCAACGGGCTATATCATATCTCGAGAGGTCATTGAATATAGTCAAGGAACAGCCGATGGTATATACCCAGATCGCGTCGTTATATAACCAGATGGGGGACCTGGATACGGCGATAGAGTATATGGAGAAAGGGCTGGAGATGGACCCTGGGGATTACCAGCTCAATTATAACCTTGGTCTTATGTATTTCCTGGAAAAACATGATCCGTATAAAGCGTCCGAGTGCTTTATCGCGGCCGGTAAAAAAGAACCCAAGGACGAAAGACTTCTTTATATAACGGGGTTCAACTTCGTGGTAATGGGGGACAAGGCTAAGGCCCTGGAATATGTCACGAGACTCAGGAATATAAAAAGCGAGTATCTCGCGTCACGGCTGGAAGCGTCCATGCGGGAAAAAGAAGAGGGGAATACCCTTGACGTAACAGGCGCGATGCAGGATTATACTGTCGCTCCGCAACATGCCCCTGACGGGTCGACGCCCCCTCAGGGACCAGCAGTAACGGCCTCGGGTGAACCGGCTACTACCGTTACGGGTACGGGAGAGCTTACCATCAAGCAGACCTTCAAGCGCAAATAGGCCGGTATGTGACGGCCATTACTTTTAAATATCAACTTTGTAGACCAATATCTTCGTACTCAACCTGGCGTCTTCTTTCCTGGTGAAGAGGGAGAAATGTTCCAGTCCGGCCCCATCGAAATAGTAAAGCCGGTAAAGTATCGAGCGGAGCACATTGCCCGGGGCCACTATACAGCTGTACCGGCCGTCAGTATATTTTTTGAACAATACCGAAATGCGCAATGTGTCGTTGCCGAGTTTTTTCTCCCTGAATTCGCCGTTATCCAGGTACAGAATGCTTTCAGGGATACCGGATATCTTGCCTTCGAGGTTGTTTATGCGGGCTTCCATTATCCCCGGGTGGAATATGACGCCGTTAGGGTAGATGATAAAACCGTCTTTCGTGCCCACAGGGAAGGTCTCCTCGCCGATATAAGGGCGGCCGCCCGCGAAAGACCACATCATGCCGATATTCTCGCGGGATCCGCGTACGAGTGAGGAAGACTGTTTTATGCCGCGTATGTCCGGCCGATCCTGCGCTTCCATCCTTTTCTTGAAATCCCAGTTCTTTACGAAATAGAGCCCCAGAGCGTTGTCAATGAGGTCGTTATAAAGGAAACAATAAGAAGGAGGAGGGGAGGAGAAGAGCATGGAAATTAGCTGCTCGGCTTTGTCGTAAGGCAGCCGTTCACGCGCGCTGGCGCGTGCCGCGTCCTTATCCAGGACCACCAGAGACTTGATGAGGGATATAGCCTCGTACAGGGGCAGTCCGCTCCCGGTGATGAGGCCCACAGCGTTATCCCCGCTCGAATTGAGCATGCGTAATATCCCCAAAGCCTCTTTTTCCTCGTTTGCCAGGAAGCAGGAAGCCATCCAGTAGCCTCTTGGACTTTCCAGGGTGGCCCCGTCAAAGCATACCCGTCTTTCGGCCATCGCCCTTATAAAGTGTCCCGGAGGCCACCAGGTGTCCACAATGCTTTCAGGCGGTGTTTTTTCACGCAGGTCACTCATGGCCTCGTCCCATACCACGTTATACATGGGGAATAATCTTGAACTTACCGCACAGGAATATACCCCGGATGAAGTGAAAAAAACGACTATTAAAATTATAGCCGGCAGATGACTTACAGGTCCGCGCCATGATGGCCCGAAATAAGCGGCTCCGGCCGATCGCAGTTTTTCGTACAGCACATGTACTCCAAGCCCGACACAGATAAAATACGGGGGGAGTAGGAACAGGACGAATCGTTCGGCGCTGTGCGCCATGAACAGGCACAGGATGATAACGCAAAGAAGAGCGACCTGTTCTTCTTCCGATATCAGGGATATCCGGCGTAAGATCAGGGATACAGCTCCTATCGCGAACGGTATCAGGAACACGATCCCTCCTAAAAGATGTATCATCTTTAAAAGCGACGGGGTCTTGAGCTCCCCCACCGTAAGGAACGCGTCCGGCCAGGGATTTTTTGCCATGAATATGAATTTAGAGAAGATATCGGATATTTCCGATATGGATGAGATAACGCCTCTTGGGGTAGAGAACAGGCAGGCCAGCGCGAAAGTCAGTAATAGAAATAGACCTGTATTTCTCAGGACCATCAGGGTGCCCGCTTTGTCCTTGCCTGTCAAAATACGATAACATGCTGTGGCCAAAAGGGATAACGTGGCGATGGTGGGCAGGAATACCCAGCCTTGCCAGAAAAGGGCATAGAACGCGCTTACGGCCGACAAACATAGAACGCTAAGATAGGTCTTTTTACGTAGTACCAGAAGCAGCGATAATATGACGGCCAGCGGGAACACAACGTTATAGGGGTCAGAGTCATACCACCCCAGCGCGCTTCTTTGGAGGTACATAGGGGCCAGGGAGAACCCTATACCGGATATCAATGTAGGCAGCGGTCCCAGGGTCATCGTACGGCAGACCAGCAGGAATATCACGACGGAGAATAAAAAAAGTATAAGGGGAATATACATCACGGCGGAATAGAGCGACATGTTCTTGTTGAACGGTTTTATGGCCCTGAAGAAGAAATACCCGCTATAAGGGTGAAGCTCGATGTTCCGCCAGTGTCCTTCAGGGGCCAGCATAAGCGGGTCGAAGAACTTACCGTTCTTTATCTGGTCCGATAATCTCCCGGTATCCGCGATGTTCTTCGTGAGCCTGTAGTAATAAAAAGAATCTGACCCGAGAAGGAAGTATTTGTAGACATTCCTGAATTGTTCCGCGGCCTGGTCTATAGAGGTGTTTACGTTGTGCCTTTCCTTGTTCATTATGGATCTAAGGCGCTGGTTGATGGTCGCGTCCAACTCCTCTTGGGTCTTACCGGGCATCTGTTGGCTTGTGGCGGTAGATACCATCTTGTGCAGGTTCATCATGACAATGGCGCGCGCGGTGTCCCTGGCTTTGGAGATCGGGTTGACCAAAGCGGGATACATGCGGAAAAAGACGCCGGCAAGCGATATCAAGACGACTATGGCTATGGAATACAGTGTTTTTTTAGGATGAAAAGTTGTCATTGAGGCCACATTATTCAGTCGCGCCCTGTTGGGCGGCGAGCTCCGACAATATTTTCAGGCCGATCTGTTCGATCACGTACTTTTCCACGTTATCCACATCCTGCGGGATCACTATGTCCGGTACGACGCCGGACCGGTCAAGCAATGTTCCGTCGAAAAGGTAGGCGTCACCGGTGATCATTGCCAGCATGGACCCGTCGTCAAAATCGACCGCGCTTTTCAGGAAGGCGAAACCGGCGGTCGGTTCTTTGCCGATGATCACCGCGCGTTTGTAGCCTTTAAGCACGGCCGCGAGAAGTTCGGAAGCACTGCCGCTATGGCTGTCTTCCACGACCAGAAGGGGTCCGGTGTAATAGATGTCAGACTCGGGGGAGACCAGGCCGAACTCCGGCACGTTCTTTTTCTTGTAGTAAAAGAGCTTTTGTCCGGGTGGGAGCAGCATTCCACTGAGCTCTCTTACCGCTAAAGGCGGTCCTCCGGGATTGCCGGCAAGGTCCAGCACCATATACTTGATGTTTCCCACGCCCAGTTTCTCGAGATATTTCCGGAAGTCATCCGCGGTCTCACGGTTGAACGTGTTGATCTTAAAATAATATACCCCGGGTATGCCTGTTTCTATCCGGGAGATGGTCTCGGTATAGTATTGTACGCTTTTTATGTCATATGTGATGATCTTCTGGTCAGCCACGTTAGCCACCTGTATCTTGACGATCGTATCAATAGGCGGGTGCAGGAAAATGTCTATTTGCTGGTCTGTCATGCTTTGTATCGTGATGTCATTGAATCCCAGGATTATGTTGCCCTGCCTCAGGCCCTTAGCGTAAGCGTCGGATCTAGGATTGACATTGTCGACCATGAACGCGGCATCGACCTTACGTCCGGATACGCCGAGGCCATAGTCATAGCTGTAGATCTCCTGTTTATACTTTTCGGCCATTTCGGGAGGGATGAAATTGGTAAAGGTATCTTCCGGATCCCGCAATTTCGTGACCAGGAGGCCCGCCCCGAGCTGGGCAAAGCGGTCAATTTTTCTTGTCCTATCCTTTATATTGGACAGGGTGCCTGTAATGTATTCCTTGCGAAACTCCTCATAAACCTCTCTCGACACGGGTTTATAATAGCTCTCGTCCATTATGTCGAACACTTTTTTCAGGAAATCCAGGTAAGGCTTCTGATATTCCGGGATAAAGGCCTCTTTCTCCGCGGCCCTGTTCAGCAGGAACAGGGAAACGGCGGCAGTGATCACGGAGACCAGAACTATGTATGTTACCAGGACTTTTTTTCCGGATAAACGCAGGTCCATATTTCTCCCTTCTGATGTAAATATGTTATACTAAAAAAACACCATTTTCAACTTTAAACAGGTGATTAAATATATTTATGATAATGATCATTATTAGCGCGTTATAGCGGCCCAAGCCCGTGATCGATAAAAAACTTATCCTGCCGCGTATTTTCATGTATACTAATATAAAATAACCATGGGAACAGGTCGGCAAAACAGGTCTTGATGGTAAAGCGCACAAAAAAGACGACAAAGGTGACCTTATTACAGCGGACGGGATATTGTGCTATTGCAGGTCTTACTATCTTCTCAAATGGATCGTTAAAGTAACGAGTATCAGGGACTTCCTGAACAAGGCCAGGGCGGCTTTATCCATGTTCAAATAAGGGGAACAATGAGCAGGCAGGGGATATATATCAAGGTCATATTGGCATGTATACTGGTCTTTTCGCTCTTTGTTCGTCTGGACGGGGCGAACAACCAGGAAAAATACAGTTTTGATGCCGTGGTATACGATCAGCTGGGAACACAGCTCAGATATGATCCGCTGAACTACAGCACCAAAGAATTGTGGGAGACCGCCCGTGAGGGCAAGACTGACGAGGTCGTCGCAAGAGTAGAGGGATACATGTCCGCTCCGCTTTTCAAACATCCGCCCCTGTTCTCTTATTTCGTGGCTTTGTTCAAAATGGTGTTTGGTGATGGGGTGAAGAGCGGCGCTTATGTATCCGTTCTTTTCGGAACGTTACTGGTCCTTATGGTGTTCCTGATAGGCCGGGAAATGTTCGGTCCCTGGTGGGCGCTTCTGGCCGCGTTCTTCGTGGCTATAGACCCCGTGTCTATTTCCTGCTCGGAAAAAGTGTTCATAGAGTCGACGATGACCTTCTTTATATATTTATCGATCTACCCGCTATTCCGGGAACAAAGGGATATCACGGTATTGTCTTTTTCCGCCGCGGCGCTGGGTATGGCGCTTTTATGTAAATATGTGGCTGTTATAGCTTTGGTCGCGGTGCTTATGTTCCTTATACTGGAAAAGGACAAGGGGCTGAAACGCCGGACTTTCCTCTATCCTGTTATAACGGCGGCTGTTTTTTCGCCGTGGATATTGTGGAACATGGACATATACGGCGCTGACGCCATAAGAGTGATGACGTCGGCGCTTTCCTCTGAGGACCCCCTGAAGCTCATGTTCTATTCGTCGGCCGCGGCGTTCGTGGCCGCTACTCTTGTGGCGCTACTTTTTATTAAGTCATTTTTTCCCGATATATTCGGTCGGGTATGCGGTACTGTCATGGGTAGGATGTCCGGTATTACGGGCGGGAAAGCCGCTCGCGTTGCCGGATGGGCGCTTTTCGCGCTTATCGCGGTCGTATCGACCGGCAATATGCTGAGGGGACTGTCCCTGGGCTATGTGCCCGTCACAAGCGCTTCCATGCATGTGTTCTCCGGTGGCCCCTGGCATTATTACCTGAGCCATGTGATGTCGGTGTCGCCGCTGTACATCTTTTCATGCCTGTCGCTCGTCCTCATGGAAGAGTGGAACGAGGAAATGTCTTTCCTGGCGGGGTTTTCCGCCGTTGCCGTGATCTTCTTTTCACTCGTTGCCAATGTATTCCACGAAACAAGGTATCTGGCCATTATTACGCCGGCACTTCTGGTAATGGCGGTCTTTTTCATCAAAAGATCGGCGGAAATGGCGTTCTCCCGGGAGGGTACCTGGCCACGTATATGTCTGCTGGTGCTGGTGGGGGTAGTCGTGTTCGCCGTTACTAAGACGGTCTTTGTGGACGTGAGCGTTATATTGAAGAACGATTTTATATATTTTTAGCCTTCCAATAAGCCTTGTTCTGGCTCATGGATCTTTTTACCCATAATGGCAATGATCCCCCGTGAAATCCCAGGGAGAACGCGGCTACTCTGCACGCTTCATACAGGGGGAACAGGAGTAGGGAGGAATAATGTTTTCTTTTCCACAAAAATGATATACCCGACCTCAAATAGCCCAGTTCGTAATGGATGGCCCGTGACAGGGACGGGTTCACAACGCCTATCAGGGATAGGCCGCTGTCGAAATTCCTTTTTATCAATGAAGTGAGGCCGTAATGATGGCTGTGATGAACAAGCGCTTCGGGTACATACACGAGCTTTTTCCCGGATATAAGCACGCGTTTGGCCCATTCCTGGTCTTCGCTCATTACGATATTCTCGTTGAAGGGAAAAGCCCGCCACACGGATCTTTTTATGGCCGAGCACACATCGGAAAAAAAGATATCCGACAGGGAACAGGAACCGGGATCTATATCGCTCTTTATGCTCGGAGTGTCCGGATAAAGGTATGACGAAAAGAATTTTTCGATGGGAGTAGCAACCGCCCTCGGCAGCTGCCGGGCAAAAGTTCCCGCTATATCTGGATCCTTTAGTGGTGCGATCAACCGGGCGAGGCACATATCGTCGGCAGGTATGGCGTCCTGGGTCAGATATACCAGTATTTCATTATTTGCCACGGACGCGCCCAGGTTGCGGGTCCCTCCATGACTGAAGGAGTCAGGCGATATCTCTATCAGTTTTACGGGATACCGTGACAACCTTTCCTTTGTGCCATCGGTAGAACCGGAGTCTATTACGATCACCTCGGGTATAGGAAGGCCCTTGCTGGCAAGCGCCTTTTCGACCACTGTGATGATCCCGTTCCCACCGTTAAGAGATAATATGATTATTGAGACGTTATCCATGATATTTCAGCAAGTCGGTTCCGTATGTCCACGGATCTTACGGTTCAAACGTATTATACTCCTGTAGATGACGATCCGCCAGAACTTTTCGGTACATAATCACATACAAAATTGATTTATTTCGACCAAGGGATTATAATCAGAACGAAAGGAAAAAGAGAGGATGGGACAATTGTCTGAAAGAGTCGTATTGATAAACCCGCCGGCGACCCATGTGCGGGAAAAACACTATGAATATGCCGAGAACCCCAGGATAGGGCTGGCGTACCTGGCGGCATACCTCAGGGGTAAGGGTGTGGACTGCGATGTCATCGACGCCAAATACGAAAGGTTGACGGTGGAAGACGTCCTGGACCGCCTGAGGCCCGGCGTGGCGGATATCATTGGCATGACGGCCATGACACCGGAAATATGTGATTGTGCCGAGATGGCGGCGAGGATACGCGGGGAACATTCGCCGGTCATGGTCATAGGGGGCCCTCACGCGACGGCCCTGCCGGAAGAGACCCTTGCCGAATTCAAGGAGTTCGATATCGCCTGTGTAGGGGAGGGTGAGGAGACGCTTTACGACATAGTATCTTCCGTGCGCGGAGGAGGGGCTCTGGGGGCGATACCCGGTATCGTTTATAGGGACGGGGATGGTGTGACCAATACGGGCAGGCGAGAGTTTATGCGTGACCTTGACTCTCTGCCGGGGCCGGCGTGGGACCTTTTCCCCGCGTCGAAGATATATCCCATCCTGGCATCCAGGGGATGTCCCGCCAGATGCAATTTTTGTATGAGGGTGCTTGGAGGAAAGGTCAGGTTCAGGACCCCCGAGCATGTTGTTCGCGAGATGGAAGAGACGTATGAGAGATATGATCCTTCTTTTTTCAAGTTCTATGATGAGACATTCGGGGTAAATAAAGAATATACCGGCAGGCTTCTCGACGGTATCATTGCCAGTGGGCTGAACAGGAAAATAAAGTGGAGCGTTACCACGAGGGTCGATGTCCTAGATGAAAGGCTTTTCCGCAGGATGAAAGATGCCGGTTGTGAATGGGTCTCTTTCGGGATAGAGAGCGGTAACGAGAACGTGCTCAAAAGCTCAGCTAAGAACATAACCAAGGAAAAGGCCAAGAAAGCCGTGGCCGCGGCCAAGAAAGCCGGTCTTAAGACCTGGGCCTATTTCATCCTGGGCCATCCGGATGAGGATAGGGATACCCTGAAGGAGACAATAGATTTCGCGTCAGAACTGGATACGCTCATGGTGTCATTCGGCCTGATGGTGCCGTATCCGGGAACACGGATATGGGAGATGGCGCTTGCGGGCGAAGGGGGATACCGGCTTCTCAGCCGCGACTGGAAGCTATACAATAAACAGACGGATGTGGTGTTGGAGCTTAAGGACATTGATCAAATGACCTTGAAAAAGTATCAGCTCAGAGGATACCTGAAATTCTTTCTATTGAGACCGTCGATAGCTAAAACGCTGAGTTTGTTCCGTGAGGTCGATATCCTGTCAGTTATCCGCATACTTTTTTTGAGGCTGGCAGGACGCTGAGTTCAGTTCTTTTCCTGTATCAGGAAGCTCAGGAAAAAAGAAGAGAAGACCGTTTGTATGCCAAGTACGGTCAATGTGGTGGCCAGTAATCCCCTGCGGATCTCGTCTATGCCACCGAAGTCCACATGTATCCATTCCAATAAGATGAACAGGAAGATGGCCAGGCCCGTGATGAACAGGCTTAGCCCGAGTATAATGCCTTTTTCCAGCCGGAAGTTCCTGATGAACCCTTCTATTTTCTTGTCGAACCTGTCAAAACCGTTCAGGAACGAGAAACATCGAGAGAAGATGCCCAGAGTTATCACCTGGAACCCCAGGAGGGAAAGTACCGTACCGAGTATGTTGAAATGAAAATACAGCGTCCGGCCGAAGACGGTCACCGGACCGAAAGAAAGGGCCGTTACCAGCACCAGCCCCGAGAACATCATGATCGCCCCGGGAAGAAGGTAGAGATATGTTGGCGCGTAAAGAAGCATGAAACGCACATGGCGCCACGCGTCACGCAGGGATTCAAGCTTGGATTCGCCGATGCGTGGTGAATATACTATAGGTATCTCGCATATTTTCAGGTCCTCTTTAATGGCGTTCACCACCATTTCGGACGCGAATTCCATCCCAGGTGTCTTCAGGCGCATCTTCTCGAACGCTTCACGGGTCATGGCCCGGTATCCACAATGGGAGTCAGATATATCGGTGTGGAAGAACAGCCTTAATAATGCTGAGAGTATCGGGTTGCCTATGTACCTATGGGACCAGGACATGGCCCCCGGCAGTATTTTGCCGCGGAAACGGGATCCCATCACCAGGTCATACCCGTTCTCAAGAGGGGTAATGAGGTCGGATATCCTGGAAAGGTCGTAAGTGTCGTCGCCATCAGCCATTACAATGAACCTACCATGGGAGTTCTTGATGCCGGTCAGGTATGCCTGGCCATAACCTTTTCGGGTCTCCTGTACTACTATGGCTCCCCTGGCCGTTGCTATCTCCCTGGAAGTGTCGGTTGAGCCGTTGTCGCATACCACTATCTCATAGGGTTTCCCCAGGACGTCAAGGGCGGCCCTGGCCTTATCCACACAAACACCTATGCCTTTTTCCTCGTTAAGGCAGGGGATCACTACTGATATAAGTATAAGTTGGTCCATATAACCTAAAGTTTAATTTACTTAAGGGCTTTTGTCAAAAAAAATCAAAATATTTTGTATATTATCCCGCCAGAGTATATATTATATATAAATACTTTACCTCTATCATATATACGCAACGTATCGGTTATGATAAATATGTATTCAATTGAAATATTGTTGATGGTGTTCTCGAGCTGGACGCTGGCGTATCATCTCGCGCTCTTCCGGGGGACGCCTGTCTACGGGATATTACTTCCGTTCGTGGTCTTTCTGGTTGTCAATCTGTTAGGATTTACAAGAAGAGGCGTCCTGAAGGGCGAATTCTCCCGCGCGTACGCTTGCTCGAGAAACGAAGAAGGGCCCAACAAGAAGATCTTCTACGCGTTCTTATGCCTATCGGTGCTGACAGGGATATTTGTACTGGTATCCCTGCGTCCGGACGCGGACGATCTTATATACATAAGACGAGTCATAATGCAGATACAAAACCCGGCGTCCGCGATAATGATCACTGATACCATACATCTCCCTGTGGGGTTGCCGCCGATATCATATTTGCACGTAATGACGTCATACGAGTATTTCCTGGGGATGCTGTCCTATTTTTCCGGTGCTGACCTGCTTGCCATGTATTATAACTACGCGCCTTTTTTACTGGGTCTCTTGATACCGCTGGTATATTTTTCCATATACAGGACCCTTCGCCTGGGACGTGCCATGGCCCTGGCAAGTACGGTGGGTGTTCTATGTTTTCTGGTCGTCGACGGGGCATTGCACAATTCTTTCGGGAGCCATGCCCTGGTCAGGATATGGCAGGGGAAGACCGTGTTAATGGCCTTTCTGGTGCCTGTGGCTTTGTGGGCGGGACTCCGGTTCTTCGCGAGGCCTTCCGGTAGGTATTTTTACATGCTTTTCATGATAGGGATATCTTCCGTCGGGCTCACGGGATCGGGCCTTATCCTTATCCCCATATACTACGCGGGACTGTCCGTGTCATATCTCCTGAACGGAGGAGTAAACGGGAAACGGCTCAAAAAAGCCGTATTTCCGCTTCTCGCGGCCGCATATCCAGCAGTTATATCCGCGGCATTCGTATTGCACATGCTGCCGATGCCGTTAGAGTCCACCTTTACGCAGAAAGGCGCGGTGGGTTGGTGGGAGGTGCTTAGTGAGGTCGTGAACGGGAAATTGGAACTTTTAAGGGATGTAACGGTCCTTTTCATACTGCCGTTCATTGTCCTGAAAAAACGCCAAGCGCGTTCGATAGCGGGTCTTTCCGCGGCGCTTGTGCTTATATTTGCTAACCCGGTCTCGATGAGGGCATGGATAAGCGTAGTGGATCCCGGAGTGCTATGGCGGGTATTCTATTTATTCCCGCTCCCTTTGTGTTCCGGGCTTCTGGCGGCGGCTGTTTACAAATGCTGGATAAAGGACAGGGATTATCTTTCGTTCCGGTCGGTCGCTATACTTCTTATAACGTTGATATTCGTGTTCTCTTTCGATAAAAGCGCGATAAGCGGGTTCAAGGCACCCTGGGAGTACCAGTTAACTAAGCGGGAAGCCGCGTTCTCAGAGGAGGCGGGAGACCTGGTGAGAGGCAGGTACATACTGGCGCCCTGGGATATCGTCAGTGTCCAGGGGCTTCTTAATACGGACTCGAGGTATGAGACCCATTGGATGGGTGGGACGAGGCTGGTGTTCCTGAACTCCGGAGATCTTGCCGAAGGGTACCGCAGGTATCTGGCCCAGGAGTTCATAACTTCCGACGCCCCGGCCCCGCTCATGGCCGCGGCGTTCGCGCAATCGATAAGGAACGGGGTCGATTGCGTGATAATGGATGAGTCCAGGCTGGGACGCGTGGCCAATGTTATCGATATACGTAACGGAGAATGGAGCGCGCCGCTACGGAAGAACGGGTATGTGCTTTTACTGAAGAAAAAATGAGGAGACGCCGATGTTATACATATATGGGGCGGGCCGTCAGGGACGCATAGTGCTTTCCATCCTTAGAGAAGGTGCCTGTAAGGAGAAGATCCTCTTTATGGATGATAACCTGGCGGGAGAGGTGCTCGGGGTGGAGGTCATACGGTCGGAAGACGCAGAGATGGGCCGGGGTGACGGCAAAGTGCTGGCCATTGGTAATGACCTGTACACGCGTCTGGAGAAGAAGAAGGAGCTTGTTGAGCGCCTGCGGGGTAAAGGCGGTGACTTTATGCCGGTAATCGGTGGGTTTGTGTCATGGGACGTGAAGGTCCCGGACACGTTCATATCCCATCCCGGTTCGGTCGTAATGACTGGAACAAAAATAGGCGAGTTCGTTATAGTGAGTACGAACGCTTCTATTGACCATGATAATGTGCTGGGAGACCATGTTAACATAGCTCCGGGTGTGGTGACAGGAGGAGGCGTGGAGATCGGCGCCGGGACCTTTGTCGGCCTGGGTGCCGTGGTGTTCCCGGAGGTCAGGATAGGAAGGAAATGCATAATAGGCGCGGGAAGCCTTGTCCGGAAGGATGTGCCTGACGGCATGCTGGTGTACGGAAGCCCCGCGAGAACGATAAGGAAAGCGGAAAAATGATACGTTTTTTGAACAATACGGAAATAGCGAGACCGAACGTCGAGCGCAAAACGTCGATATTGGCCGGGATGTCGGAGGTCCTGGACAGCGGAGAGTATATTTCCGGGAAGTATGTCGAGGAATTCGAAAAAAAATTCGCCGAGTATTGCGGCGGCAGGTTCTGCGTGTCCGTGAATTCCGGCACTGATGCCCTTGTGTTGTCACTTAAAAGCGCCGGGATAGGTCCCGGGAACATCGTGCTTGTGCCCGCGGTGAGCTTTATCGCCACGGCTTTCGCGCCCCTTCTTGTCGGGGCACGCATAAGGTTCGCGGACATAGACCCGAACACCTATAACATAGCGCCGGACGCGTTGACCTCCGAGGCCCTGGAGGGAGTAGCCGCCGTTATTCCCGTGCATTGGGCGGGTAGACCGGTCGACATGGAGGCTATAGGCAGCCGTCTTTCCGGTAAAGGCATAAGTGTTGTAGAGGACGCGGCCCAGGCTGCCGGGGCACGTTACGGGGGCCGGCCAGTGGGGTCGTCGGGGAACTATACCGCGTTCTCGTTCTTTCCCACAAAGAACCTTTCGTGTATGGGGGACGGAGGGGCTATCGTGGTCGGGAATGCTGTAGATAAGGATAAGCTTCGTCTTCTCCGGAACTTCGGCAGGTCCGGCAGAGAGGAATTTCTTATCCCTGGCCAGAATTCAAGGCTTGACGAGATCCAGGCCGTGGTCCTTCTGGAAAAACTAAAGGATATAGAGCGCTACAATGAAAGAAGGAGAGAGATAGCGGCGCTGTATGACAGATACCTGGATAAGGATATCTTACGGCCTATACCGGCGGATGTCCCGGGACACGCGTATCACCTTTATGTCGTGCTGGTACCCGGTGACCGGGACCGCATAGCCGAAGAGATGCTGCGAAAAGGCGTGGAGACCGCGGTACATTACCGTAGGTCTCTTCATGAGCATTTACGCGGCATGGGCGTGGAGTTCGAGCAGAGCGCTCCTCTTCGTAACGCCGAGTATTATTCCGACAAGTGTTTGAGCCTTCCTATGTATCCGTACCTTTCCGAAGAACAGGTGCAGGAGGTCTCGGAGCGTCTTAACGAACTTATTTGAGGGCATATGGGTGAAAAGATAATATTCGCGTCAATAGAACCTACGAACGTATGTAACCTGGATTGTGTTACATGCAGCCGTTCCTATCTCTTGCGGAATTACCCGGAGTTCAAGCCTGGAAGTATAGACACGGATTTCCTTCGCGAGCTCAGGGCCATCCTGCCTGATCTCCGGGAGATAAAGTTCCATGGGATGGGAGAACCTTTCCTGGCCAGGAACGTCGTGGAACTGCATAGGACCGTCAGGGAGCTTTATCCGGAAGCTAATATCATAAGCATTACCAACGCTTCCATCGAGCATATGGAGTTGGCCGCGCTGAAGTATATCGACCATGTCGTGGTATCCATAGATCACGCGGATAAAGAGATCTTTGGAAGTATCCGGCGGGGAGGGGATCTCGACCTGGTCAAGCGCAACGTCAGGAAGATGGTAGGCGCCTCATTTGACGGCAGGCTAAAGGTAACGATAAACAGTTGTTTCAACCTGGATACGTATAAGGACCTGCACCTTATGGTCGAACTGGCCAGGGAGATCGGGGTCGAGGATATCAGGTTCAACCTGGTCCAGGACTGGATAACGCTGGGAGCCGGCGATGTGGCGAAGATAGAGCTTTCCAGGGCGGATATGGACGATCTTGCCGAAGCCGTAAAAAGGGCGTCCAGGCGGGCCGCGGACCTGGGCGTCTACATGAAGATAGTGGGGAACCCGGATTTCAGGATAGAGGAATGTGTCTGGTCCAGGAAAATGGTATATATCACCAAGGACGGATGTATCGCCCCGTGTTGCATGAGGACGGAACCGCCTTATTATTTCGGATCGTTCCTTTCAAGGCCGTTCCCGGAAATATGGAACGGGGACGAAATGCGGAGGTTCAGGGAGGGCAGGGAGAACGGGGAATATCCCGGGATATGCAGGACGTGCCCGTATCTTCGGAATGCCGTGGTACTACGGGAGCTTAAGTCAAGAGGCGTCGCCCTGACAAGTGATTTTATAGGACATACATACAAGGAAGAGAAACCGGAAGGGTGAGATCATGAAGGATATAGTTGTTCTGGGCGGTGGGTTGGCAGGGTGCACTCTGGGGTATCTGCTCAAACGGGCCGGTTACAATGTTACTATCGTGGAGAAGAACGAATATATGGGAGGGCTTTGCCATACGGGAGATTTCCACGGGGTGAACTATGAGTTTGGGCCGCATGTCCTGTACGCCGAGCCGGGATCTGAAGAGGAGATATTCTTCCGTAAGTTCCTTGATAACAGGGAACACAGGTTCTTTCCGTTGCTTTCGATAGACGGGTCTCTGGACGACCTTGCGGATTTCCCGGTAACGGCCGCCAATGTCCTGAAGTTGCCGCTTGAGGACAGGGAAAAGGCCGTGGAAGAACTGTACCATGTGAACCTGGAGAAACCGTCCCATGAGAATTTCCAGAAATATGTCATATCCCGTGTCGGGGCTACTATGTACCGGTATTTTTTCGAGAACTACAACAAGAAACAATGGGGGATAGATCCCGTTGACATGGACATAGAATGGGCGAGGTTCAGGAACCTCGCCCTCAGGGAGAAAGGTAAGGGCATGTTCGGGGATAAATGGCAGGGGCACCCCGGAAGTTACAAGCCCCTGTTCGATAAGCTTCTCGATGGTATAAACGTGGTAAAAGCTTATGTGAGTTCCGCGGAATGGGCTCCTAAGCGCATCAAGTCCGTTGATACGGATAAGGGGAAGATAGAAGGGGACTTCTTTTTTTCCACTGTCCCGATAGAAAGGCTTTTCGGGGCATCGTGCCTCCTTCCGTACCGTGGTATCCTGAAATGGTATTTTCTGCTCGGCGGCGGCGTGTCCATGAGCTCGTATGTCACGACGTTCCCGAACAATTATTCTTTCACGCGTATAGTGGATTACCGTTCGCAATCGTTACAGGAGCATGGGGATTCCCTGGTGAGTTTCGCGTTCCCCTTCAACGCGCACAAGCAGGAAGAGCTTTCGCCCGACGCGTTGAAGACCGAGGCGGAGGATTTCCTCTCTAGTCGCATGGGCGCCGACATAAAAGATTCTTTTTCGGTGAGAAAAGACCACGTGTATCCTGTCGCCACTTTCCAGAACATCAGGCTTTTCAAGGGGCTTTTGTCCAAGCTCAGCGAATGCGACAATGTCATGTCGGTGGGGCGCCTGGGGCTATACAGTTACATCTCCATGGATACGTGTGTCGGGCAATGCCTCAAGATCATGGATGAGTTCGAGAAATGGCCGGAACTCGGCATAGTCGAAAGAATGGAACATTATGACAGTATCAGACAGAAACTATCCTGACGCCGGGCCCGTCGCGCTTTCAGTGGTCGTTCCGGTATATAACGAGGTGGGTTGCGTGGACAAGGTCGTGTCGGATATATACGACAACATAATAAACAGGCACGGCCGCGCCGAACTTATAGTCGTGGATGACGGGTCATCCGACGGCACGGGACAGGTCCTGGATGCCATATCCGGGCGGTATCCGGCGCTTAAGGTGATACACCAGGAGAACAAGGGGCATGGCCCGGCGGTACTTACGGGGTACAGGCACGCTTCCGGTGAGTGGGTGTTCCAGACGGATTCGGATGACCAGTTCGTCGTGCCTGAGTTCTGGAAGTTATGGGAGGGGAAAGAAGGTGCCGAACTTGTCCTCGGGGTCAGGGCCGAGAGGAAGGACGCGTTCGTGCGTCTTGTGGTCACACGTGTCCTAAGGGCCATGGTATATCTTATCTGTGGCGGGGACATCCCGGATGTCAACATACCTTTCAGGTTGTTCAGGCGGGACGTATTTGAGAGGTGTATAGTCCCCCATATTCCCGATGACGCTCTTATCCCGAATGTCATGATGTCCGTACTTTTCCGCAAGGGGAAGTTCGCCGTGCGGTCGTATCCCATAACCCACAAAGAGAGGGTGACGGGGGAGGCGAAGCTGTCGTTAATGAAGCTGGCGAGGTTCTGTGTGAAAAGTACTTTTCAGCTTTTATCCATATTAGGCAGTGGTAAAAAAGGGGAGAACAATGGAGAAAAAATACATACCGAACCTTAATACTTTTTCAGCTTTGATAGACAGGCTTGTGATCGAGAACATAAAGCTTGTGAATTTCGAGAATCGCATAAAGGACATATCCGATGGCAGGGCCGAAGGTGACGCCGGCGAGTATGCCGAGAGATGCGAGGTCCAGAAGGAGATAATCGACCTGCTCAAGGAAGAGATCACGGCGCTCATGGGTGATGTGCTCAAGAAGGGGAAATATGAACCTCTCCCGGAAAAAAGAACATTCGAAAAATAGGTTGCCGGATATCATAGGCGAACTTGTCCGTGCCAATGTCAATATAGGGTATTATGACCACTTGAGGTATGACGAGTGCCTGAAAACACGTGGGGACGTTGATGGGGATGTACTTTATGAGTCCGCGAAAAAAGTGAGAGAGATCAACGAGAGCCGCAGCGCGCTTAAGAATGAGCTGGACTCCCGGCTCAGAACTGCGGCGAACGAGAACCGCTGGCGGGATCTGTGATGGATGACCGAAAAGACCTTAACGCGCGACTTTTGGATGCTATCTGCGAACTTACGCGTGCCGATGTCATGGGCGGGTATCTTGACCATTATTGCCAGGAGGAAGTGAAAAAAGGAAGGTCCAGGGCGGATATGGGGAAGCTTTATGCACTTCAGAAAGAGCTCAAGGAGACCGGAAATCGACGGGCTGGGATCAAGAACGGGATGGATGTTATGTTCAAGGGCATGGTGGACATGATGCGCTCGACCGGGTTGAACGGTAAAGGGGAGAAATGATGCTGAGGGCGGCCAATGGACAAAAGGCGCCAGGATCAGCGCTCGCGATGGTGCTTGTCGTTCTTGCCGTCCTGTCGCTTATAGCGCCGGATAGGGCGTTATCGTCATCGGACGAGGCCGCGTACAAATACAATAACGAAGGGCTCGAGCTTTCCAAGTCCGGAGATTATGAAGGAGCGATCGAGGCGTTCAAGCAGGCCAGACGATATCTTCCGGCGAATGATAACGTCAGGAAGAACCTTATCATCGCGTATAACAATTATGGCGGATATTTTATTAACGAAGGAGAATTCTATCGCGCCATTGAACAGTTTGAAAAGGCTTATTATTACGACGAGGCATATCCCTACACCCTGTATAATCTCGGCCAGGCATATTACCTGGTGCAGAACATGCGGAAGGCCGAGGAGTATCTTGAGCGCGTGTATGAGATAGACCCCTCGATAAAGGGGCTCAAGGGTCTTCTTGAAAAGGTCAAAAAAGAAAGCGGGGTGGAGGGAGGGTTCAGCACCAATGAAACACTTCATTTTATAATGGCCCTGTCTCCCGGCATATCCATTGACGCGTCATCCTACCTGAGGGTGAACCTTGAGGATGCCTACGGCAGGGTAGGGATGTTGCTTAATCATTACCCAGACAAAAAGACGATAGTCGTGCTTTACTCGGAGAAGGACTATGACTCCCTCCTGGGTGGCCGGGCATGGTGGGTGTTGGCCCTGTATGACGGGAAGATGAGGATACCTACCGGCAAGCTCAAGTATACCCGGGACGAAGTTGTCAGGATAATATATCACGAATACGCGCACGCGGTCGCGCACGATATCGCCGGTTCAGGTGTGCCTGTGTGGTTACAGGAAGGCATAGCTACAAAAGCGGAGACATTCGTGACGCCTAAGGACAAGGGCGAGCTTAAGAGGTACCTGAACTCGTATGGGTTCATCCCCCTGTCCAGGATGCCGGCATCATTCGCCAACATCAAGGACCACAACGTAGTTACTCTTCTGTACCTGGAATCCTATCTTCTGGTGGAATACATAATACTGCGTGGGGGGTATAGGGGTTTGCATGATATATTGCTGGAACTGGGCAAGGGGGAGCATATTGATATGGCCATCGCAAGTGTCCTGGGGGAGGATATGCCCGCTTTTGAGAAAGGCTGGGAAAGGTACCTGAGGTCGGAGTTCGGGTTGAACGAACTGAAATATATACAGTAACGTGAGTATTATTCTTGCCATGTGGGTGTAAAAATGATAAAATCTTAGCAAGGCAAGGTTTACGTAAAAATGGAGGGTGGAATTATGATAAAAAAAGCAATAACGTTCATGCTTACGGTTTCCATTATTTGCGCAAGTTTTATAATGTTCAATGCTAACGAGGCCGGTGCCCGTTCAATGTTCTTCAAGGATGCAGACAACAAGGTCTGTCCTGTCACAGGCAAAACCATAGACCGAAAAAGGTTCAACACGGCGTATGATGGCAAGAGGTATTGGTTCAGTTCCTATGACGCTGTTCTTGAGTTCCAGAAAAATCCCTCGAAATACGTAAAAAAAGTCGATAGTTCCAGTGCGTCTTCGAATAGTTATTCCAGGGTCAGCAAGCCTGAGCCTGTGGTGGCCAAGGATAGTGCCACGGATAACGCTGAATCGTCTGGTCGGAGAAGGTCGTCCGGCTGGTGGAGATAGTCCTGTTGCCCTGAAAAGGGTCTTCCATTCTTATATCTACCGGAGAGTGCTAACATAACGCAGTTGTTTTGGTCCTTGCGTTAAATATAAAAAAGTTATATTGAAAAATTTCCTGCCGATGGTAAACTAATAAGTGTCTTTTGATACTTTTATGACTAATTATTATACTAACAAGCTCCGCGAAAGATGCCATGAATGAAGATAAAGAACAGCTGATGTGCAGGGTGCGTGAACTTGAAGCTAAGGTGAAGCAGCTTGAGGATGACAGGCGCGAAGAAGAGCATACCAGGAACATCGCGATAGAAGATGTAAAAGACCGGAAGATCTCGGAGGAACTTTTTTCCGTTGTTTTCATGATGAGCCCGATACCTTCCGCGATAACCTCACTACTGGATAACCGTATTGTTAAAGTGAATGACGCCTTTTTGTCCCTGACCAAATACCCGGAGAGCGCGGTTATAGGGAAAACGGTCGATGAGATCGATATATGGGTGGACCGGACCAAAAGACAGCGCCTTATCGAGACGCTCCGGGACCGGAAGTACCTGAAGAACGTGGAAGTGGAGATCAGGGATTCAGCCGGTGTCGCGCACGAATGTTTATTCTCCGTAAAGATCATAGATCTCTACGATAAACCCCATGTTCTTTCCATGGCGGTCGATATTACCCAGCATAAACGGGCTAAAGAGGAGCTCCTGGCCAGCGAAGAAAAATACCGTTCTTTCTTCAAGGAATGCAGGGACGCGATATATATCACGTCAAAGAGCGGGGAATTCCTGGATTTCAACCAGACCATGCTGGAGTTCTTCGGTTATACCCGCAACGAACTTTTATCGATCAATGTCAAGAACCTGTATGCCGATGACGATGGCCGGTCCACCTTTGAAGAGGACATATCCAAGAACGGCTATGTGCGTAATTACGAGGTCACCCTGAAGAGAAAGGACGGTTCCTGCCTGGATTGCCTGCTAACGTCGGTAGTGCGCCGCGGCAAGGATGGCAGCGTGGACGGCTACCAGGGTTTCATAAGGGATATAAGTGACCTTATCAAGGCGGAGAACGGCCGCAAACAGACCCTTGAAAAGCTCAGGTGCACTATAGAGGGGACCATAAAGGCCATGGCCATGACATCAGAAATGCGTGACGCTTATACCGCAGGGCACCAGCAGAGGGTGGATAAGCTCGCGTGCGCTATAGCCGAGGAAATGGCCCTCCCGGAGAACGACGTGGACGCGGTAAAAATGGCCGCCCTGATACACGATATAGGGAAGATACATATTCCCGCGGAAATATTAAGTAAGCCCGGAAGGGTGAGTAGTATAGAATTTAATATAATTAAGTCGCACGCTCAGGTCGGATATGATATACTTAAAACGGTTGATTTTCCATGGCCGATCGCCCAGATAGTCCTTCAGCACCATGAAAGGCTTGATGGGTCAGGATATCCGTCCGGGCTTACCGCGAAGGATATAATTTTAGGAGCTAAAATAATAGCGGTGGCGGATGTGGTGGAAGCCATGTCGTCACACAGGCCATACCGGCCGGCCCTGGGCATAGATGTGGCCCTGGATGAGATCAACATGAACCGGGGCGTGCTTTACGCGTCAGAAGTAGTGGACGCGTGCGTTAAGGTGTTCCGGGAACGAAATTTCACGTTCGAGGACTAAGGAAAAATATTTCGCTGATCTCATTCGTTTATGAGCATTCGTTACAAACTTCTCATCATAATAATCGCGATCATACTGATCGTATCAGGCCTTATCGGCTATTCGTCAAGCCGTCTAATGGAGAGATACCTTCTGGACCAGTTCAACGCCAGGCTCCAGGTAGCCACTGAGGAGTTCTCCGACAAGATAAGGACTTTCCTGAACCTGCGCAAAGAGATAGTGATACGCATATCGAAGAACAAGACGGCCAGTCTCTTTCTTTTTGAACCAAAAGTCATCGAAAAACTCCAGATGCAGGACCTTCTTGTGACCTTTGCCTACGTTTTCCATGAGATATCCATAATCAATGTTTCCGGAAGAGAAGTCGTTAAGGTCAGCGACGGATGGTTGTCTTCGGATCATGCCAATGTCTCAGAGAAAGGATTCTTCAACGAGGCCAGGGACAAAGGATTTTCCGAAAATATGAGGTATTCGCCGACCCCGGAGGGAACGGGAGGTGTGAGCCCGGAGATCGGCAGCAGGACCATACTTTACGCGGCGCGTGTACTTGACCCGTTCGATGAGTTCGCCGGCATGGTTTGCGGCCAGATATCCTACAGCATGCTCCAGGAGGCCCTGGGAGAGCTGGAAGTGGGTGAGGACCTGCAGGCCTACATCATCGATAACAAGGGGTACTATATTTCTCATCCTGATCCGGCGATGATCGGAAAGGCCGCGATAAAGGATGACGACCTGGCTAGGGTACAGAAAGCCATAGAACCCCCGAAGGACGATGAGAACGGGAATTTGGCCACGGCAGGCGACAAGGAACTTGAAGTGATGCTGATAAAACTGAGCGGAGAGACCAATTTCGTGACGGCGGCCCCTATTAACGAGGAAGGCTGGATAGTGCTTTCAGCGATATCTTGGAGCGAGTTCAGGACCAGGCTTGAACGGTTCAATACACTTATACTTTTTCTTACGCTGCTGGTCATTCTCATCGGTATACCTATCGCGCTTTTGACCGCGAGCGGCATAGCCAACCCGATACAAAAACTTGTCCAGGTCACGGATCTCATGGCAAAGGGGGACTTCTCGAAGAAGGTGGATATATCATCAAGGGATGAAGTGGGTACGCTGGCGACCTCGTTCAATATCATGAGCACTGAACTGTATCACACGATAAAGCTCAGGGAGCAGGCCCAGAAGCGCGCGGTCGAGCTCCGGCAGATGGCTGAAGAGGCCTCGAAATCCAAGAGCCAGTTCCTGGCCAATATGTCACATGAGATCAGGACGCCCATGAACGCCGTTATAGGTTTTTCAGAGCTATTAAAGAATACCGAACTTACATCCATGCAGAACGATTATGTGGATACGATAATGGACTCCGGTGGTGTGCTGCTTACGCTTATAAGCGATATCCTGGACATATCGAAGATCGAGGCAGGTGAAGTGCAGCTCGAGCATATAGATTTCGACCTGGAACACCTGGTGGACAGTACGTTCAAGATAATATCCTCGAGGGCGAGGGACAAAAATATAAAACTTTTCTATAATTTCCAGCCGGGGATGCCGACCAGATACAAGGGGGATCCTACGCGTATCAGGCAGATACTGCTCAATCTTTTGAGCAACGCGGTAAAATTCACCGACGAAGGGAATATTTCCGCTGATATAAAGCTCAAGGACGGCGCGGTCGCCGTTTCACCTAATGGCAGGACCGCGGGCGATGTGGATGTGGGCGAGCACGCGGAGATATTCATATCGGTGAACGATACAGGGATAGGTATACCGAAAGAGCGGCAGGATGATATTTTTAATTCCTTTACCCAGGCGGATAGCTCGACTACAAGGAAATATGGCGGGACCGGACTGGGCCTGGCTATTTCCAAGGCCCTTGTCGAGAAGATGGGTGGGAAGATCTGGATAGAATCGGAAGCAGGTAAGGGCAGTTCCTTCATGTTCACTATAACACTTCGAAGATCGGCTTCCGTGGCCAGTGAGGATATAGTTCCCGTAGAGCTTGAATACCTGAAAGGGAAGAAGGTGTTCATTGTGGATGATTCCAAGGATGTCCAGCGGATACTAGAGGATTTCTGCCA
>JAQUQS010000021.1 GCA_028715965.1 Candidatus Omnitrophota bacterium
CCGTAATACGCCAGTTCACGCGTAATATCCGGCGCGATCTTTTCCAGGGCTTGCCCTACCGTTACTTCCGGGTCCAGTGAAGCGCCCGTGAGAACGCTCGTGGTCATCGAAAGTATATTCGTGAGCATCGGGTCAAGGTCGAAATGCTGGCCCAGAAGGGTCATTCCGCTGGCGGCGCCATACTGTAAAGCCGTTTTGAAAGCCATCTGGATGCCCGCGTTCTCACCCATGAACCCGGAAACTCCGCCGGTCACAACGCTGGCTATCAATCCCGAAAGCACCGGGTCCACCCCAAGAGCCTCGAGTCCCACGCTTACCCCATATCCAACGCCAATTTTAATAAGCGTCGTTCCTGCGCCGCTTATGAGCGTCGGGACCGAAAAACCGGTCGCCACGGTCCCCGCTGCGGCCGTCCCCGCCGCCGCTCCGGCTCCCGCACCGCCTCCTATGCCCATAGCCCCCAGGAAAGTTTTCCCGACGAATACAAGCATGTTCCCTATATTGGCCACCGCCTGCACCAAGCCGGCCATCACGTTGCCGACCACGGTGGCCAGCGTAGACAATATACCGGTTATAGCGCCCATCACGACCGTGACCACCGCCGTGACCGCCTCTATGATCCCCGTAATTATCGGGATAATAAGCCAGAAGAACGCGCCCTTGATATTCTGCGCTTCCACGTCCGTAAGGACCTTTTCCGGAGCGATCGGCGTGTTCGCTATTACATCCCCCTGCCAATTGCTTTCAAAATCCGATCTGCTTATCGTTACCTCACCGCCGTCAGTCCCAAGGTTGCTGTCCCAGTAAGTCACCTCACTCGCGGTAACATCCAGGACCGTTACGTAATGGCTTTTGTTTATAAGCGTTATGAACGGCCCCTCAATGGCGAGAATATCCTGGTAGGTGAGCCTGCATGTCGTACCACTCACCCCGAATAACGTCGCCACCTTGTTCATCGTATACATGGAGATCTCTATTTTTTCATCGGTAGCGGGTCCGGTTATTCCCATCAAAAGATCTATAAGCAGGCTCTTGACCGCGACAGTTTCCAGGTCCTCATTAACGCCATTTTCCTCAAGATACCGTGCCAGCGTACCGAACGCGCTTCTGCCGAAATGCACGTCCTGCCCCTCCAGCCACTCCTGTACCGCCCGGATGAACGCATCCGTGATGTTAATGACATCCGATCCGGTCAGCCCAAGCCCGGCAAGCATGCCCGCTCGTTGTCCCGGGTCGTTCAGATATTCCGTTATAAATGTGATAACTCCCGAGGTAACATTAGCTTTAAAAGCTGCCGCTACTACGGCTTCAGAAGAATTGACCAGATCTTCTTTCAGCGCTTCGGCGCTGAATACCCGCGCGTATTTCTCTTTCGGCCTTAATCCCGGCAGGATATCCTGCAATATATACCTGTTCAGCCACGCTATATCCACCTTGTCCTTTTCCATCAGGCCTGATACAGGACAGGCCAAACAGGAAAGTCCATCGGCGTAAGCGATAGTATCCGACGACAATTTCGACCTGAACGCGCTTTCCGACCCGTAATATGCCACCATTTGGCCGTATAGGTCATACGCCAGCATCACAGCGTCGAGCCCGTGCGCTATGGTCTCCGCGTCTTCACTGGACAGTTCAGCTCCCGGAACATAGCTGTCAACTATATCCGCGCTGTCGGATGGCAGGTTCACATATACAGGAGAATCTTTATCCAGGGTAAGCGCCGCTATTAACGCGTCGGCGTCGTTCATCTCTTCCGCGTAAACGCCGACGAAATTCACGTTATCCCAAGGGGAGGATGCCCTTGTTCCTTCCGCTATCCCAGCGACCAGATCGTGGACCACATACCGATTCAGCCAGTTCACGTCTTTCGACTCAAGATACCCCAGCCTTCCACCCAGCCTGTCCAGGCAGGTCAGGCCGGAAATATACGTTATCGTATCCGCGGAAAGCCCCGATTCCAGAGCCGATTTTGTCCCATAGTATCCAAGCAGGGCATCATAAAGCCCGCTGTCCAGGATGACAGCGTTAATAGCGCTGACAACGGTCAGAAGTTCCTCATCCGTTACGCTCCCGCCGGCAGCATGCGCGTCCACTATCGTTCTTGCTTCTTCCGAAAGCCCTGTGTATAAAGGACTTGCCGTATCAGACGCCAGAGAACATATCATAGCGTTCGCGTCCGTTATATCGTTCATATCCAGCGTAAACGAGTCGTAATATCCTTTGCTATCATATCGCATCGATGACAACGCCTCTATCTCGTCCTGGGTAGCCTCACGCCCGATAACGGTTCGGTAATAGTAATACACAAGCGGTATGGTCTCTTCCTTAACTATACTATTGAGCATCTTCCGTTCCTGAAAAGCGTATTCTCCAAGTACCAGCTCCTTTTCCGCTTCTATCTCTTCTTTTTTAGCCTGGATATCGCCATCCAGCAAGGCCAGTTGTTCGGAAACCTGCCGGTCGAAGTCGGCCGCGTAACTCCTTATCTGGTTAATCGCGTCCTGGACCCCGGGAACCTCTATTTCCTCGTAATAAACCTCACCATACCATGTCTTATGTTTTATCCTCTGGTATTTCATGTCGTAAAGCCGGCTGATCTCCGACGAGAACACCGCCCTCTGGGCGTTGACCTCCCGCATAAAATCCTCGGTTAACAGGCTTTTCTGTTCCGCCAGAAGAAGCAGTGTATCCGCGGTACGCCTTTCGATCTCGCATGAGATATCGGACATGGATTTTTTGAGCTTCTCCCGCGCGGAAACAAGTGTAGCGTCTACAAGATCGCCGGACTCATCGTAGTCATAATCGATAAAAATGTCGCCGTTATCGAATGTTATGAGGTCAATTTTCCCATCATCGTCGAACCAGCTTGTCGTACCGTCGGGTTTTGAAATGGAAGTCACTTTGTCGTTATCGTCATAGACGAAATACGCGGCGAAATCTCCCGGAAGCTGTAGGTCCGGTATCTCCTCGATAAGGCCGTTCACTTCGGCCATGATCGAATAATCCCCGTAAAGAGCTATATCGTTACCTTTTATGTATTCCACCAGGTCCCGCTGGTCCACCCATACGGGATCCGGCGGGAGTTCCCCGGTATCGCCGAGATTGGTCAGCCCCTGGTCAAGCTCATTTAGAGAGAACCGTATCTCTATCTTCCCCTCATAGGTATATAGAGAACTGCTCGACCTTATTTTCAGTCCGAACATCGATATTTTCGTCGGATTGAACCCGGCTTCGGCATAGCCCGAGTTGAAATCGACAGGAGAAGGCGTAAGTTGTACCCTCATCCATTCTCCGTCCGGTTCCAGCGTTACGACTTGCGAATACTCGGTCTTCCAGACACTGTCTTTAGCGAAAGCCTCCACTATGAGGGGAACGGATGTATTTGCCTGGAAGTCCTCGCTCGTACGCACGTAAAATTCCAATTGCGTACTCGTCATGTCAACGGTACGGCCGTCATACCAGTTCTTGTCCGGGACATAACACGAATATCTGGGGTCAAGATACAGTTCCCCCATGCTGTACCCATTCACCATATTGAGATCCGCTTCCAGCATATCCCCATCGGCGTTCCAGGATATGGACGCTATACCCCCTCCCTGTCTTTTCCAGACCGTGTTCGCGTGGGAGACCGAATCGAGGTATGCCGTCGGGACGATACCACTGCCGTCGTTGAACACATAGCTGTAATAGGTCTCAGGAAGATACTGCACGCCCGGAACCCGCAGGTAATTATCGTCATCGTCAACAAGATATTCTTTTATGCCCCTCAGGTCCATCCATAAGGGCATGTCAACTATATCTTCCATAACACCGTCGCCATTAATAGGAAGGAACTTCACGCGGACCTGGCCGTGAAAATCCGTATTTGAGCCTGATTGGGTGGAAATGTTGATCCCCACCCTCACTATCCGGCTCGGATCGAAACCCGGGAAGGTATATCCCATAGGGATATCGCCGAATGTCGGGGTAAGGTCCATCTGGTAGAGCTTCTCACCTTCCTTGAGGTTCACCCAGGTACCGTATTGTATGTTACCCGACGCGTCCTCCACGAACAAACGCGCGCCATTCGGACATTCCACGGAACCTATCATTTCCTCGGGCACTTCTATGAGCATACTGAGCGGACGTGATGTCATGTTCAATGGGTCATCCCACCCTAAGCCGGGCACATCTTTCCTGAGGTCAAAATATATTTCCCCCTTGCTGTTCGTAGCGCTGTCCGTTTCCAGGTCCATGGTAAGCACGAATTCATCGGTAGCGGTATCCCTGTAAACGGACTTTATCGCCTTAAGAGCTTCATTTTCGTCCTCGATGTGCCAGCTTATCTGGTTAAGCAGATTCTGCTGGTAAAGTCCCGAAGGCCCGCTACCCAGCGAATCCACAAAATTCTCCAGTATCCCCTCCTCATCAAGAGGCTCTCCTCCGGTCAAAAGATCCAGGTTCCGCCCTACACCCAGGCCATAATACAGATCATCCAGCGGGCTTCCCTCACAATTCACGTTCTCAAAAAGATCAGGCAGTATGTTTTCCTTTACCATGACCTTACCAAGGTATTTAAGCCCTTCCGGCGCGTAACCTTGCGGCGTTATCCTGATCCCCAGCATAACTATCTTTGTCGGGTCAAAACCGGGGTCCGTATAACCAAGGTTGATGTTTTCCTCGGTAGGCCGGAGGGATATCGTTATCCATGAGCTTGTTGAATCCACAACGACCTCGGTACCGTACTGCGTATTCCAACTGGAGTCTTTCGCGAAAACCTGGATCTCCGGAGGATACAGAGGATCATATTCAAAACTATCGTCCAGCTTGACCAGAAAACTTATCTCCTTCCCGGTCATGTCGATCGGCGCCTGCCACGCAAGCCCGGGGATATCGTACCTGAGGTCGAGGAACATCTCGCCTTCGGAATAATTCGCGTCACCGGCCTCAAGATCTACGCTCAGTTCCCACTGATCGTCGGCATAATCCCTTTCCACAAAACGTATGCCCAGCGAATCCTCATAGGTCTGGTGCCTCCAGTTCGACGCCGCGATATCTATTTCCTCGATCGGTACATCTGGCGCGTCTCCCGGATCACGCACATAAACGATATCGCTAAGTTTGTCCAGGTCATATATAGGCACTATCCCCTGCGAATTCCCAAGAGCGACCAGCTTATCCTCATAGAAAACCAGCCTCGTGGAATCTTCCATCTCAAAAATGACAAGATCATCCTGGATGGAAACATTGCGGTGTTTACCGTCGGCCGTATGCAGGGAGAATTTCGACAGCTTACGGGTAACCGGGTCGAATTCGACATTGTCGATAGTTGATCCATCGGGTTTGGTTATTTTTACGATACTGCCCTTGAAATATTCTATTTGCGTCCCGTCATCCAATTTCTTATATGTATAATTTATGGTCGTAACCGCCCCGCCGTCCTCGTCAACATCATAGGCATACATATACGTCTCACCGTACGGGGTCTCTATCTTCTCGGTCCTATGGTCCCCATTGTAATAACGTTTGTTGCCCACCTCATCGGTTATTACCGTATTCCCACCCGTATATTGATATGAATATACGGATCCGGCGCGGCCTCCATACAATATTTCTATTTTTTTCGTCCGGTCGTCAGCATAATACTCATATCTAACCTCCATCCCCGCATCGGTAACTATCCCCGCTAACAGGTCTTCTTTATATATGTATTCTGTACCACTGGCTTGAGACCTGAAAGTAATGGTTGTCTTCCCATCCGAAGGGTCGGTCGCGTAAAATACATCGAACGTTTCACCCGTATCGTTTTTCGTCAACCTAGCTATCTTCCCGGTATCATCCAGCTCATAGGAGACGTTCTGCGAGTCGATGAAATCAGCCAAACTCCCACCCGCGAAGAAATACTCCGAACCGTCCGCGGAAAAAAGCCTGGCACCTTCCAGGTCGCCGTCGGTATTGAACGTCATATCCTGTAATATCGCCCCTTCCCGTTCTAGGCTTTGGACATCACCCCCATCGAAATTCACCACAGAGCCGTCATCGAATTCTATCTTAAGAAGTATACCGTTCGCGTCAAACCATCTAACCGCGCCCGGTTCGGTCATTTTCAGCCCCGTTATGTTCCGCTCATCGTCCCTCTGGTAATCATAGTCCACCTCCACCCCTTCGGCAGAAACGGTCTTTTCGATCAAACCATCGGCGAACCGCATCCTGCTGAACTCGCTGGTCAAGATCTCCTTTATCGTGTTATCCGCGCTATAATCGAACTTAATGTTCGGGGTATCCGCACCCATCACTTCCACCACCTGAGCGATAAGATCAAATACCGCGTTCCCGGATGTCACGGTCTCCACCCCCGGTCCGGTGTCTATCTTTAACTCGCCTATTGTAAGTCCGTTCAACATGGTGATATCCACAACGTCCACATGGTCGCTTCCTATATACAGTCCGGACAGGACCGAATCGTCAAACTCCAGCTTTATGCCATTAACAATGGCGCTTTGCAGCGACACAACGACACCATCATCATCGGCAGTTACAACAAAGTTATATACATTACCGTTCAAGGTGGTCACCTTTTTCAGGTAATTCGATTCGAACTCGAACAGAGACCCGTCACTTCCGTTCTGGCTCAGGACATCGTTCCCGCAATAAAAATTCATGTATCCACCGTCTACTGATAATGCCGCTATAGACCCGTCAGCGTACCCCACCGATATGCCGCCATCATACTCGACATTCACCATATCCTCACCGGAAGTGTTATCCGTTCTTGAAATAAGGTCAGTGCCATCATAATACCCATCGCGTGTTGCTTTGACCATCCCGCCATTGATCGCCGTCGTATATTCCACCACCCCATTCGCGACCACATATCCACGCGTTTCTATATAACTGCCTTTCTTGAGGCTGATCATACGCCCGGATGGGCCATAGACCACCTCTGTATCATTTATCGTACACCCGCGTTGCAGAAGGGCTCCGTCCGCATCATAGCTTTCCCAGGTAAGATCCGCCCTCCTTGTCTCTTTTAAACTGCCGTCGGGATAATAAAGATTTCTTTGAAGAAATTCGCCCTGCGGGTCATAAGTTTCAAGCATCATTATCGATCCGTCGGCCAGATAATAAGCTATACTTTTTATGTCGCAGGTTCCTTCATAGTATGAATATTCCTTATACGCACCCGTCGAATATGTTTCAGACACAAGACGGCCGTTGCCATCCGGCAACATTGCAACATCCTCGAATTCCCTGACCAGACCGTTAGAATATTGCTCAAACTGTTTCCTGCCTGATCCATAATAACTGTAGTCTGTCGTCGCTCCATGGGACCAGCTGGCGAGCGCATCTCGATCCTCACCGCTCATCACAAAGCCGGCGCCATCCTGCCATATAAGTCCTCCGACGTAATTATTCTCATATAGAACATCGTACTTATGCGTTATGGACCCCGGCCCCAGCTCGCCGGCAAGTATAGGTTTGCCCTGTGATATCAGACGGGCATCGTGGTCAAGTGACAGTTCCGCGGGAAAATCATCATAATAATGGTATTGCAGGACATCCAGGTCAGCGTCAAGCCACAGGTCCACCAGCGATCCCCTGTTCTTTGCTCCCACAGTCACCTGCGCGTCAACGTCTTTCGCATGTATCAGCGCCGCCATATCGTTCACGAAAGCCTTGATCTCATCCATTCCGGCCGACGTACAATATTCTGGTTCGTTAATGATATCCCACGCGTAAACGGACGGATCACCGGCAAATTCCTCAAAAAATCCGTCGAATAGATCGAACAACGCCTGCCTGGTGGCACCCTCGCCTATCACATCGGGGTGTTCTCCCACGTCATAAACACCCTCTTGTGTTACCCCGTCCGCTATGCTGTAATCGAACAGTACCGGTATAAGTTCTATATTGAAAGCCTTTGCCGCCTGGAACAACGCACGAGTGTCATCATAGACCTTATCGGTAAATGAAACCGGCTTGCCGGAGGCGTCGAAATCCACACCGGAACGAAGGTCCGTGAACATGAACACCCTGACCGTACAGTTGCGATACTTATTCAGTTCCTCATACAAAACCCCGAGATCGGAGCTGAACCCAAGCGGTTCGCCTCCCTGCGTATATCCACCGATATCATATCCATACCTGAGCCAGGGGAGGTTAACTCCTTTAATAAAAAGCTGCCCCGGAGCGTTCTTTTCGGCAAGCCGCCTATCCGCCTCATCCCCTCCGATAACCTCATATGCTTCGGATACCCCATCGGCATATGTCGTGCGAATGAAAGAAAGCGTATCCCCATCATATATATATTCTTCCAAGGTCCCCGCGGAAGCGTCAAAAAAAGTATTTTTCCTGAAACTTCCGGCATATTTTTCATAGGTCGTTATCGAATCGTCGACATGGGTTTTCATGGCGAAATTATCGGTCTCTATATCAAAATCACTGACTATGTTGCCATAGACGTCATATTCATATGTATTTAACAGGCCTCCCGTTGCATCGTACTCATATACGAATTTTGCCTGATCCGTTCCGGCATAATGGTCTTCGTATACCAGATAACTACCATCCGGCATGGTCTTTTTAACAAGACGGCCTATATGTCTACCGTTCCAATCTTCGTCCGAATACTCAAGCGTTATCCCGTCATCAAGTCGTTCGACATGCACCCTGCCACTTTCGTAAAATGTCCTGGCCCCGCAATATTCAACCGCTTCCGATAACACGGCATGTATCGGATCAAGCAGCGCCATCGGGTCCATGTCCGGGGCCATCAACCTTATACTGCATTTGCTGAACGGGTCTTCGTTAAAACCTTCCTGCCAGTCAGTCCGAGTGCCGTCTGGGCTTATGCTGGCGGTCAGCAAACCTGTCTTGTTGTCATACATAAGGATGTCAAAATATTGGTTACGGAACGCGTAGTCCGTGTATAGTTCCCCGGACGGATCGAACATGTCTCCCGGCAACGGCACGATACGGCCCGCATCAGGACAAAAACCGGTCAGGATATCAATATCCCCGTTTGGGAATATCCGCGGCACTAAAGAATCTAGATAATATTCTTCCACCTTACGCACCTCGGGCTCCAGATATAAGAACATATCGGCCATGCCGGACGGCACATCGTCCTTGATCATGAGGCCATTCCGCGTATTGTATTCAATGTTTTCGAGCCGGTCATACGCTTCGACCTTACATTCCCCGCCGGAAACATTTGAATAGGCACTCTGTATCCATCCGCAATCATCCTCGAAGTATACGGCCTCCCCCTTGCTCCCACCCTTTTCATATATGAAAACTTCCAGCCGGTTGTCTTCATCCACCACTGCCTCTACCACATACGTGCTCCCCGGGATGAATGTGACAGGCACCTCCATCTTTTCATTCTCATACTTACCGGTAGAACAAACATAATGATATGTATTGAATAAAGGCGTTCCGTTGTAATACGACAAATGTATCGATCCGTACATATCCGAAGTTTGTCCGCTAAGTCCCCAGGATACCGAATTTGTAGATGCCGCGGGGTCAAGCGTAAACTCGGTCATTAGTACCGGAGAACCTGATATCTGATACGAATAATCCGAATCGTAGCTGGAGGAAACATCGTATTCTCCCGACGATCCGGTATCCAGCTCGATATCGGCATTGGTCCCCCTTATATGGAACTTGGGATCCCAGTCGGCGTCATTTATCTTATACAGGGCTTTTTCCGGCTTCCCGGCACTTGCCTCGTATATAAAGATATATACACCATCCGAACGCCATTCATATTCAAGCGTGTATTCCGTGTCTTTCAGAACGTCAATGTCAAGTTCCCGGCTATCATACTCATTTTGTCCCGTCACGTAATTATATTTCGAATAATATATCCGTGCTTTATTGCCATAGACGGTCAGAGAGACATTTATACTTTTTTCGTCATATTTATAATAACTTACCCCCAAGAACAGTTCGGAATAGATCTTATCTGGCGCCAGAGTAAAATCACTCTTAAAGACCGGGTCTGTTGAACGCGAAATATATGCCGTACCATAATATGATTCATATTTATTGAACTGGTCATAGGCTGTCCTCTTTTTTACGACCAGACGGCCAGCGGGCGAGGTATCGTACTCAAACCAAAATTCATCCCCGTTCGGCAAAACTACCGTTTTAACCTGCCCCTCGTAATCCCCCGCGGTATAATACTCAAATTCCGTCCCATCCGGATATTCCGGGATTATCGAGATCAAATTACCATCGGGATCGTATCCATACACCGTTACCTCCCCGCAGGGCTTTTCCTCGCGCAGCAACAATCCACGGTTATCATACGTTTTTTGGACCCCTGAGGCGTCAGTGACCACTTTTTCCTTTATTTGGCCGTAGTTATCATATATATATTCGAGAGTACTACCATCAGACAATATTTCCCTCTTTGTGAGTTTTCCCGAGCTATTGTAACTATAGAATGTCACATTATCCTTTATTTCGGACGACATGCGTCCGCCTGTAATGGATGATGACACATGTACCTTGCCGTCGAAATCCTTTAAGACATATACAGCGTCACCGCGAGGCTGGTTTTTTTCATGAAGATAAATATAAATATCATTTCCCTCGGCCACGTTCTCTAACATATATGTAACGTCACTATCTAAAACCACACCAAGGTCAACGCTCTGGCTATCATACGCATATGTAGTATGATCATAAGTATATAGATATAAACACGCATCTCCGCCATAAACATCCAGACTGGCGCACTTATATGCTCCCTCCTGCTCAACACTAACGCTGGAGCAAAAAGACCTGTTCGAGTAATTACCATCGAAATAAAACTCGATGGCCTGATCGGATATACCGCTCAAAGGGTCCAGATAGTCCGAGCTGATGCTCTCGGAGTGAGTAAATTCGCCCGGAGATGCCGGATCCAGGCCAATGGAAGCGTTCGAACCGGAAATATAAAAACGAGGGTCCCATTCTTTGTTCGCTATCGTATATATAGGATCTGACGGCCGGCCACTGCCGCTCTGGTAGACGAACACCCCGACCCCTTCGTCCATCCAAACAAGTTCGGCTGTATATTCCACACCTTTAACTATATCCACATCCAAGCATTCGTTAACATATTCACTTTTGTGCGTTTTATAGTTATACGCACTGTAGTACACGTTAGTACTGCCGTTGTACATATTCAACGAAAAGCTTATGGACATGTTCCCTGAACTAAAATACGATGCCCCCAGATACAGATTGGAATAGCTTTTAGTGTCGTCAACCGTAAATGTTGCCTTGAATTCCGGGGAAGTAGCTCTCGGCACATAATCAGTAGAATAATATGACGCGTACGTTTCGTACCCGTCGTACAACTCCCGGGACACAACGTCCATGCCGCCATCCGGTCCGGACCCGTATTCGAAAAAGACTACATTGTCCTCCTGTATGACTTTTTCGACACAACCCCTGGCGTCGCCTTCGGCATAAAAAACGTATACGGCACCGGAAGCCTCCTCCCTGCGAACAATATCATTTTCCTCGTTATATTCGTTAACATCCCCGTTAACCCCACGGAATATGGTGTTTACAACGCTTCCCGACCCATCGTATATGTATTCGAAAGTTCCCGTCCCGTCCGAGAAACTCAACAAGGACCATTCGGATGAGTATGTATAGTTCCTTCCATCCTCGCTGATAATAATATTGCCCGAACTCGCATCCTTACTATATTTCAATGCCCGGGCGGCATCCCCGTCCGTTATATCCACTATAACTTCGTTCTCCGAAACGTATGTATACACGGCAGTGGCTCCGGAAAGATCCCTGAATTCACGTATTCTTCCCCCCGAGACCTCATATGAGGTCCCATCAGTGCAAGTAACCTCGGCATTCACTATTTTCCCATCCGCGTCCAAAAGTATCTTTCGCAACACGGTCCCATCCGCAAGCTCGATCTCCGTTATGTGGCCATCGTCGATCAAATAATTATTCCCGTCCTTTTCGATACGCTCAAGCCGGACCGTATCATACGTTACGCCCGGGCCAATTACCGTGGAATAAAAATATTCCGTACCGTCATTCTCAGTCAATCGCGCGATCTTTCCGTTCTCATAATAAATATCTTTGCCATTATAATACTCGACACGCGAAAGGTCACCGGAAGGCGTATAAACCGATATTTTTTCATTATCCATAAGCGTCAGGGACCCATCATCCCCTTTACTTGCGGAACATCCCCTGCCATCACTGAACTCGATGTAACACAGAGTCCCGTCCCCATCATATTCATACCTGTTACCGGATATATCCACAAGACTTGTAATATCACCTTCGTGTATATACAGGATCCTTCCGTCCTTTAAATGGACCGTAGCTTCGGCTAACCCACCGTTTTCATCCATCACAATGTCCGATATGGTATCGCCGTCTTTTGTCTCGATATCCGTAACACGCTCATCGCTAAGAGTTACCCTATGCCCTTCCGGCGTAAAAATAGTAATATCCCCCGCTTCTTCCGGCAATGCGGCCCGCATAATTTCCGCCACGAATCCTTCAATGATATTCTTGTTGTCTACGACCGACTGTTGGAGGTCTAGTCTATCTAGGAACTCATCCTCCGCCATGCCACTATCGGTCGACGCTACTTCGACACTCACCGGTATCGGGATATCCCCGGCCCAGGCGAGCTGGTTCCATAGGAATAATGGGATAAGAATGGAGGAAACGGTCCTCATGAATGGATCTCTACGGATAAGCCCCTTCATAACGCACCTCTTTCCGTATTTGCCGGTATCTGGTTAAAGCGTATATACCTTGGACGGATCTTTCGCGTCCAGTTTCTCTTCTATGCCGAACAGCGTATCCAGGTACTTGTTCAACACGGAATATCCGCTTCTATGTCCGATAAGCTCGGCTTTTATTATTTCTTCCTCTATCAACGCCTGGAGTACCGCTTTTTCCTTGGGACTGAACATATCCCCCTCCTACCCCCGCGGGCAAAAAAAAAGGGCTGCCGAATAGACCATGACCCGTCCGTATGAACGAGGTCATGTTTGAATATCCGGCAGCCCGGCTATGCGCCGCCACCCGCCCAAACTTCGGATGGCAGCGTTTGGGATATAGCATCCGCGGCTTTGTGCCCCCATCTCACGATGGGTTTACTTTTGTCACATCTTTTAAAGAACTACAAATACATGTTACCACTATGTTCCATTTTTGTCAATATAATTTTCATATTTTAGCAAACTTTTATTTTGCTAACAGTTTTTATTACTGTTGTCCACCCCGGGAGAACAGGCTTAAAATATTATCGAGGATAGCTTGTTAACGTGTTCCCGTAGGGGGAAAAATGTTGTCTAGGACCATACGCGTGGCGGCAATGTTCGCCGCGCTTTTAACCTGTCAGGCCATGGCAATGGAAGCCGGAAGCATACCTTGCGGCGGCCTAGTCATATCACAGGAGACATACGCCTCAGATGGCGTCCTCGTAGCGCGGCCTTCTGCCCTGGACGAGACCATCCTGAATTTTATACGGGATAACTGCATCTATTCCCTGCGGGACTATACCACCTGGCTCAAGAACAATACCCTGTACATAAAAGACAGCGGCCTCGACCAGCTTACGCCTCCGGCGGAAATGCTAAAGCTGAAACGTGGCGACTGCGAGGATTACGCGTTTCTCAACGCGGCGGTCCTTAAAGTACTGGGATACGAACCGCGTACGCTCTCCGTAGGCCCCCACAGACCCAACCACGCCATCTGCGCCTTCCGAAAGGACGGGCGATATTACTGGCTGGATAACGCCATTCTGAAGGAAACCCCCGCAAAAGATCTCCGGGATTTTGCCAAATTTCTCCGCACAGGATATAATTATTCTTATGTAGGAGGGATCAAAATGGACCTGGCATCACGTAAGGTCCTGTTTTCCGGGATCATCGCCTGAATCTCTACTGGTCCGTATCAAACAAAAAGGAGAACCTGAATGTTATCTAAAATACCGGCTTGTCGCGTTTTAGTGTTAACGACCATCCTGGTCTCTATCGCGAGCTTGTGCCCCGTTGGCGCGCAACCCCAAAACCCCATGGGACCTGGCGGACCGGCTGGGGCGCCGGGACAACAGGGCGGGAACGGGCCCCAGGACCCGGAACAACGCGAACGCATGCGCCAGAGGTTCCTCCAGCAGCAGGCGCAGAAAACATCTTCAAAAAAAACCTCCGCGTATAATTACACTACACCCCAGTATAACAGCAGCTCCACAAGCTCCTCTTCAGGAGAAGGCGCGACCGGCGTAAGCATGCAGAAGGTTGAAACGGACATGGACAAGAAATTCGACAATAATAGCGACGGATGGCTAAGCCCGACCGAACAGGAAGAACTGGAAAACTACAAGAAATACATGGAATCCAAGACCCAGTCTCTTTACGATGGCTATACGGAAGATACCGGCGACGAGAGACAATAACAAAATATCCCTTTATCCGCAAAAAAAAGAGGCCGCTAAAAGCGGCCTCTTTGGCGGAATAATAACCCTTCCTGTATCTCTTATTTTATTATCCCGCTGTTTTATATTTCGTTATCTCTTCCACGAATCTCGGGTCCATCTTGGCCTTAAGCCACAAAGCCTTGTCGAAATAACCGACCGCGTCGTCACGCTGCCCAAGCATATATGCGTTGAGCGCCATCATATAGAACCCCGTTCCATCCGTCGGATCTATCTCCGTGGCCTTGCGCGCTTCTTCAAGCCCTTTCGAATACTCGCGTTTAGTATAATATGACGTCGAGAGATTTATTCTGGCGTCAAGAAAACCCGGATCTATCTCCAGGGCCTTTTTATAAGCTTCCGTCTCTTTGTCTATAAGGCCTTTTTCGCGATACACCACGCCCAGGTTAAAATACGCCTCTTTCATGTTAGGATCTATCTCCAACACCCGATAATACTCTTTTTCCTCATCATCAATACGGCCCCTGAGACCGTATATGCGCCCCAGATTATAATGGGCCTTCGCCATCGCCGGATCAAAGCCTATGGCCGTCTTGTAGGCGCCCATGGCCTTGTCCCTTTCACCGAGGAACTCATAAGTGACACCCAGCTCGTAATGTACTTTAGCGTCGTAAGGCGTCTTTTCTATGGCTTTCTCGAACTCGGCCACGGCTTCCGTAAGCATACCACGCGACCTGTAAGCCCCTCCGAGGTTATAATTTACCTTAGCCGTATCCGGAGCAAGTTCCAGGGCCTTCTTATAGCAATATACCTCTTTACCCAGGAACCCCATCTCCCCATAAGCCACACCCAGGTCCGCGTACGCGCGCGCGTGGTCCGGATCAAGCTCTATCGTCTTCTCATAACACGCTATCTCTTCCTCAACGTCCCCTATCATGCCATAGACCGTGCCCAGGTTATAATATGCCGGCGCGTAGTCGGGATCAATGGTAAGGATACGCACATATTGTTCCGCAGCCTTATAATATGTCTTGGATACGGTATACATCAAGGCCAAGGTAAGCCTGGCGCCGATCGACTCGGGAGAAAGTGCCACCGCTTTTTCAAGGCTTTCTATGCCTTTCTCGTAACGGCCGTCCAACGCGCACGCCACACCCATGCTCATATACACTTCCGCGCTGTCTGGCTGTATCTGTAGTGCTTTTTCATAGTTCTTTATGGCCTCAGTATACCGGCCTACGGCCGCGAGCACTATGCCTATATTATAATAACCGTCGTAAAACCCTCCATGCAGTTCGAGCGCCCGGGCAAAGTTTTCCGCGGCCCTTTCGTACATCTGTCTTTGTCCGTAATAAATACCTAGGTTATAATACGCGTCAGAGTATGACGGGTCCAGTTTTATCACTTTCTCGTAATACTTCTGCTCCTCGCTCTCCAATCCAAGCTTACCGCATACAATAGCCAGGTTGTTATACGCCTCGACGAATTCCGGGTCCAGTGATACGGCTTTCTCATATTGGGCCTTCTCACTGTCCAGGTCTCCGACCTCACCGTATACGATACCCAGGTTATAATGCACATCCGCGTTATCCGGAAGCGCTTCCTCAGCCTTCTTATACTCACTTATGGCTTTTCTATACTGTCCTTTTATCCCGTAAAGTATCCCCAGGTTCGCGTGCGCTTCCCCGCTTTTGGGGTCAAGCTGCACGACCTTTTGGAAATTTGTTATACTTTCGTCGTACATATCCCTCATCCCGTATATAACGCCCATGTTGTAATAGGCGTCCGCGAAGGTCGGGTCCAGCATCGTTGATGTTTTGAACACGTCAAGCGCGTCGTCATAGTTCCCCTTAAGCGCGTAGACCACACCTTTGTTGTAATGGGATTCCGCTATACCGGGCTCGTTCTCGACCGCGTGCTTGAACGACACCATCTCACTGGTATACATCCCCCTGTCCACCGTACGGAAAACATAGGGAGTACTTGTATCTTTGATCTTGTTTTTCAGAATAGGCTCGGATAACGCTATATCTATCTCCGCCTGGGATATGGCCAGACTATCTGTGGGAAAGGCCGAGGAAAGAACAGCAAGGACAAGAACTGAAAAGGCAGTAACTAAACCCTGGTTTTTCTGCTTCATCATACCCTACCCTTTTTTGTAAAAGACGGCATTAACTTTCTTTTCTTTAACGCCTTAGTGGTAGTATAGCATAAATCTTTTGATTGTCAAAGAAAAAACACGATATCGGGCTATTTATTATTCTAACGAAATGTGTAAGAAAAAACGCCCTTTTCGCATATAAAAGAGCGTTTTTACCTATATATATCGATCACGATACAGACTGCAGAAAAGCGTTAACATCCTCCGTAACATGTATAGGGAACACATTAAGCGAATTATCTATCTTTTTAGCCAGACCCTTTAACACGCTACCCGGGCCGATCTCAAGATACTCCGTGACCCCCATATCAGCAGCCTTGCGCATTGAAGCCTCCCAAAGCGTACGACCGGTAAGCTGTGCCACAAGGTTCGACTTGATCTTATCGGGGTCCGTAGTGATCTCCGCGTCTATATTGCTTATAAAGTCTATCGCGGGAGGCAAAAACTCGACGCCATCAAGGAATGCCTTAAGTTTTTCTCCCGCGTCGGACATAAGCGACGAATGGAAGGCCCCGCTCACCTTGAGCATGATCACCCTTTTGGCTCCCTGGTTCTTTGCAAGGTCCGCCGCGAGCTCTATCCTGTCCGCGTGTCCCGATATGACCACCTGGCCGGGGCAATTGAGATTGGCCACCTGGCAGCCAATACCCATACATATCTCTTCCACCTTCGCGAGCTCCAGACCCATGACCGAAGCCATCTTACCCGGGTTCTTATTGGAAGCTTCCTCCATCAAGGCGCCCCTCTTATGCACGAACTTGAGGCCATCCTCGAAAGAGATGGCACCCGCGGCGACAAGCGCGGTGGGCTCCCCAAGGCTTAATCCCATCGCCAAGACGCCTATACCGGAAATATCCTCGCGGGAAAATATCTCCCGACCTTCCTCTCCCACCGGGGATCCTTTGATCTTTTCGACAAGCACGTTAAGCGTGGCTATACTTGTAATGAATATCGCGGGCTGGCTGTTAGCCGTTGTTCCCAGCTCATCTTCCGGCCCGTCGAAACAAAGCTTCTTAACATCCACGCCCAGCACTTCCGTAGCCCTGTCATATACCCAGCGCGCAGCTGTCTCGTTCTCGTAAAGTTCCCTGCCCATACCCACCGACTGCGAACCCTGGCCGGGAAAAAGCAAACCGATCTTCTTGTCCATCGTTATCCTCTCCCTGAAATGTTGAATTATGCGCGGACCCGGCCGGGCCCGCGCCATGAACACATTACCACTTAATGACTAGCGCGCCCCAGGTAAGGCCTCCGCCAAAGGCATCCATGAGTATGGTATCGCCTTTCTTTATCCGGCCTTCCTCGACCGCCTCTGTAAGCGCCACCGCGCTGGATGCGGCGGACATGTTACCGTATTTATATATATTAAGGTAGACTTTCTTGTCAGGGTCCACTCCCATGCGTTTCGCGAGCGCGTTCAATATACGTATGTTGGCCTGGTGCGGTATTATGATATCTATATCATCACCGTCAAGACCTAAGGGCTCCGTGACCGCGAGCGCGGCATCCGCCATGATCTTTACGGCATGCTTGAAAAGCACATTGCCTTCCATCTTTATGGTATGGAGTTTATTCTCAACTGTCTTTATGGACGCGGGCATTTTCGACCCCCCCGCGGGAAGCTGGAGAAGGTCTCCTTTGCTGCCGTCAGCACCAAGAGACGCGCCAAGGATACCACCCTCCTCGACCTCACCCAGTATGGCCGCGCCGGCCCCGTCACCGAAAAGAATACAGGTGGAACGATCTTCCCAGTCCGTGACCGTGGAAAGTTTTTCAGCCGCGATCACTAGCGCCTTTTTATACATGCCGGATTTTATGAACTGGTCCGCTATGGTAAGCCCGTAAACATACCCCGAACAGGCGACGGCGATATCAAAGGCCGGAATGTTCTGCGCGCCAAGCTTATACTGCACCAGGCACGCCGTAGAAGGAAAGAACATATCGGGGGTTATCGTGGCCACTATTATGAGGTCTATATCTTCGGGAGTTAGTCCCGCGTTCTTAAGCGCTGATTTAGCCGCCTTTACCGCCATGTCGCTGGTGGCTTCATTGTTGGCCGCGATGCGCCTCTCTTTTATCCCCGTACGCGTCGTGATCCATTCGTCACTGGTGTCGACCATCCTCTCAAGGTCGGCATTGGTAAGCACCTGCTCGGGTAGATATTTACCCACACCTAATATCCCGACTTTTTTCACTTCTTCTCCTTACCCATGCAGCCTGGACAAGGCTGGTTCAGAAACTTTGCACTTCCTCGACCACATGCATGTTGACTTTATGACTTACGTTCTCCGCCGCGGCGCGTATCGCGTTCTTTATGGCCTTGCTGTCCGAAGCGCCGTGGGCGATTATAACGCTTCCGTCCACTCCCATTAGGGGCGCCCCGCCGTACTCGGCAGAGTCTATTTTTTTCTTGAGCGCCTTGAACGCCGGCAAAGTAAGTAAAGCGCCTATTTTCGTTAACAGGTTGCTTCGCTTGAGCTCCCGTTTCAGCAACTTGCTGACAGCGTCCGCGAACCCTTCGGTGACCTTAAGAAATACATTACCGACAAAACCGTCACACAAGGTTATGTCGGCTCTGCCGGAATACACCTCTTTAGGCTCGATATTCCCGACAAAGTTCAACTTACTCTCGGATAGCATAAGATGCACTTCTTTTTCGAACTCGGTACCCTTGGTCGATTCCTCTCCTATGTTCAGGAGCCCCACCGTCGGATTGTCCTTACCAAGCACGTGACGTGAATAAGCGTCACACATTATACCGTATTGAAGTATGTGAAGCGGTTTAGGGTCTATGTTAGCGCCGACATCCATGACCATGCATGGTTTTATGAGCGTCGGGAATATGACCGCTATCCCGGGCCTGTCCACGCCTGGCAAAAGCCTGAGGCTAAGCGTCGCCGCGCACACGACCGCGCCGGTATTACCCGCGCTGACGAACGCGTCGAACATGCCGTTCTTGAGCATGTCGGCTCCGCGGACTATGGAAGAATCCCTTTTCTTCCTGACGGAAAGCGCGGCCGGTTCGTACATCTCTATGACCTCGGAAGCCCCGACCACGTCGATCCTGTCGGCCGGATAATCATACTTGGCCAGCTGCTCGCGTATAGCGCTTTCCACTCCTATGAGCGTGATATGGTAACCATACTCATTAGCCGCAAGCACGGCGCCCGCTACCGGACATTCCGGGGCTTTATCCCCGCCCATCGCATCCAGACCTATTCTCATTTATCCCCCGCTTTATATGTTGTTCCGTGCTAGTACATAAAAAAAGCGCCTTAGAATGGACACAGGTCGCGTTTACTGCTTTTTCTTTCCTTCTCTCTTCGCCTTGCGGTCCTCAATGGACTCTATGGCCTTGACCTGGGTACCCTTGTAATATCCGCAATAAGGGCACACATGATGCGGTTTTTTCGTCTTTCCACACTGGGGACATTCCGTACCTGAAGGCGCGGTCGCCTTATAATGAGTACGGCGCTTACGTCCTCTTTCCTTTGAATGTCTATGTTTTACTTTTGGCATTTTTTATCTCCTCCTTTGATCTTGTCCAATAAAGTACTGGCTATGGTTTTGACCCCGGTGAGTATCTTATGTATAGCCCCCGTGTCGGGTTGTTCTTTTTTCATCTGTTCTACGACTATCCTGTAAGCGTCCCTGGCTATCAGGAGTTCTTCATTCGTTCCTATCGTCAAAAATTCCGTCTTCTGGCCCAGAAGCGGCCTCAGGTCCCTCTTGAGCTCTTCTTTTATCGCGGGTACGTTCTCCCCTATACCCGCGGTGAAAACAACAGCGTCCACCCTGCCTAGCACGGCGGCATACGCGCCTATGTATTTCCTTATACGGTAGACGAATATATCATACGCGAGCTTGGCCCTGGGATCACCTTTCTCCATGGCTCCCAGTATATCCCTCATATCGTTACTTACTCCTGAGACACCCATAAGCCCGCTTTTCTTGTTCAGGAGGTCTTCCATGGCTTCCGGATCAAGGCCCTCTTTCTTCATAAGGAACGTGATGAGCGCGGGGTCCAGGTCCCCGGACCTTGTCCCCATGAGAAGCCCTTCCAGCGGGGTAAGCCCCATGGAAGTATCCACGCTCTTACCCTTTTCCACAGCGGCCATGCTGCACCCGTTACCAAGATGCACGGTGATTATATTCAGCTCGGTTATGGGGCGCGCCAATATCTCGGCGGCCTTTCCGGCAACATACCTGTGGCTGGTGCCGTGAAAACCGTATTTCCTGACCCCGTATTTTTCATAGAACTCATATGGTATACCGTACGTGTACGCCTTTTCCGCCATCGAATGATGGAACGCCGTATCAAAAACAGCTACCTGATGCACCTCCGGGAATATCGCCTGGCAGCTTTTAAGGCCTTGTATGGCCGAAGGGTTATGCAGCGGCGCCAGAACGCAGCATTTTTCTATCCCGGCCATCACTTCATCGTTGACCAAGGTGCTGTCGCTGAATTTCTCTCCCCCATGCACGACCCTGTGCCCTACGCCTCCCACTTCGCTGACATCGGAAAGGATACCTTTCTCCGGATGCGTTATCGCGCCACGTATTATCTCTATGGCCCTGTGGTGATCAGGGCACTCAACACGCTCCTCTATCTTCTCCTTCCCGTGGCAGCAGTATCGGAGCTCCGCGGAACTGTCCCCTATCCTTTCGACCACTCCCTTACAAAGGTCGGAAAAGTCCCTTTCGGCGTCAAAAAGATCGAACTTCACGGATGACGAACCACAATTTATTACAAGTACCAGCATGACCTAATATTCCCTTCGGCTCACTTTCCCTGCATCCTTACCGCCGTTACCACCGCCGCGTCAACGACATCATCCCAGCTGCATCCGCGCGACAGATCACTACACGGCTTGTCCATACCCTGGATTATCGGTCCGATGGCCTTGGCTCCGGCAAGCCGCTCGGTAAGTTTATACGCTATATTACCGGCGTCCAGCGATGGGAAGATCAATACATTCGCTTTACCCGCCACCGGGCTGCCCTTACATTTCTTTTCCGCCACGGAAGGAACTATCGCCGCGTCGAGCTGGAGCTCCCCGTCGACCAGCATGGACGGGCGCTTTTCCTTGACCTTCCCCAAAGCCGCCCTCACGAGGTCCACGGACTCGCCTTCCGCGCTACCCTTAGTGGAAAAACTGAGAAGAGCCACCCTGGGCTCCACGTCGAAAAGTTTATTGAAAAGATCGCTTGTCGCTATGGCTATACCGGCAAGCTGCCTTGAATTCGGGTAAGGGATTATACCGCAGTCGGCATATATAAAAAGCCCGTTCTCTCCGAACGGGCTGTCTTCCAATTCAATCACGAAAGAGCTGCATACAGTGCCTATTTCCCTGTCAAGGGACAAACATTGTATGGAGGCCCTGGCTACATCCGCCGTGGTGTGCGAGGCTCCCGACACGAACCCGTCGGCCCGGCCGAGCCTGGCCATCATGGCCCCGTAAAAAACGAAGTTGCCCATAAGAAGTTTTTCGGCATCTTCCCTGGTAACGCCTTTTCTCTCTCTCAGCTTGAAATACAGGTCTATTATCTCTTCTCTCGCGGGATCAGTAGCGGGATCAAGAAGAGCGACCCCCCCCAGATCTATCGAAAGTTTCTTGGCCATACCGCGGATATCGTCCTCTTTGCCGAGCACGGTAACGTCCGTTATCTTTTCTTTCGCCATGTAAGAAGCGGCACGCAGCACCCTTTCGTCCTCTCCTTCGGGCAGGACTATCTTCCTTATCTCCTTTTTCGCCTTTTCCCTGAGAGCTAAGAGTCTTTTCATATTTCCATCTTTTCCTTCAGTTTTATTTCCACGTTCTTCGGGACAAAACTCGAAACGTCCGCCCCGAGCCGCGCCACTTCCTTGATAAGCTTACTGGACAGGTATGAATACGACTCGTTCGGCATCATGAACACGGTCTCTATATCCGGCGCCAGTTTCCTGTTCGTTAGCGCCATCTGGAACTCATATTCAAAATCCGATATCATCCTGAGCCCGCGCACCACGACCTTCGCGGACCTCAAAGCCGCGTATTTGACCACCAACCCGTCAAAATCCTCCACAGTGACATTCTCATAGGCGGAGACCGCGTTTCTAAGCATATCCATACGTTCAGTGACGGTAAAAAGCGGTTTTTTATCCCGTGAATGCGCTACGGCCACATATACTTTGTCATATATGGAGCTGACCCTCTTAACGACGTCAATATGACCGTACGTTACTGGATCGAAAGTACCCGGATATACAGCTATCCTGTTCATGATTGGTCTCTAAGAAAAAAAGACACCCTGGTTCCGCCGTAAGTCTTTTGTTTTAAAATAGAAATGCCCCCACAGACATCAGGGACATCCTCCGCCACGTCATGTTCTAATATTAGTATTCCAGAAGGCATTAATATATCATATTGATTTATCATTAGCAAGGTTTTTCTGGCCAAATTTTTGTTATATGGCGGGTCGGCGAAGATGATGTTGTAACGCTCTTCCCGACCGGCCATTTTCATGATAACCGACTCAGCATCCGCGCTTAAAATACCTGTTTTATCTTTTACATCCAAATTACCGGCATTGTCTTTAATGACCAACGAGCATCTGGGGTCCGATTCCACAAAAACGGCTTTTTGCGCCCCTCTTGAGATCGCCTCGAACCCATATGCGCCACTACCGGCGAAAAGATCCAGCACAATAGATCCCGGGACATCGCTGGCGATCACGTTGAAGACCGCTTCGCGTATCCGGTCCTTCGTTGGCCGGACCGAACCGAGTACTGGACGTTTTATCCTTCGCCCCCTGAACTCCCCTCCGACTATGCGAAGGTATCCTTCCTCGCGCATGCATTCCCCCTCTGTCGCGAAATTATGAACATCTAGCGTTATACCCGCGTGACCATATCGCGAAGGTCCGGTCAATTAATTCTTTCCTGTGAGGCCGGACCCTTGATCACCGAAGAGAACCTGAGCATGACATTCTCTTTTATGACAGCGTTCCTGGGGTCGGCAAGACCCGGGTCTTCCGCTACCACCTCGAACGCTTCCCTCCGAGCCTCTTCCATTATGGAAAAATCCTTCGATATATCACCGAACCTGAGTTCAGGAAGACCGCTTTGCCTTGTCCCGAAGAACTCTCCCGGACCGCGTATGTCCAGGTCTTTTTCGGCTATGCTGAAACCATCATCCGTCGACGTCATGGCGGCTACGCGCTCCCCTGACGCGTCGGTCCTGGTGTCCCCCATAAGTATGCAGAACGAGTCGTGCTTACCGCGTCCTATCCTCCCCCTGAGCTGGTGCAGTTGCGCGAGCCCGTAATTCTCGGCATTCTCTATCAGCATCACTGTGGCGTTCGGAACGTCTATCCCCACTTCGATAACGGTCGTAGCGACCAGGACGTCGTACTTTCCCGCCTTGAATTCCCTCATCACTCTTTCCTTCTCGCCCGAAGCCATCCTTCCATGTACCATCGCCAGGCGCAAACCGCTCAACGCCCCGCGGGAAAGCTCCTCGAACATTTTTTCCGCCGAGCGTTTATCTTCATTTTCCGACGCCTTGATCCGGGGATAGACAACATACGCCTGCCGCCCGGCGGCGACCTCCTCGCGTATGAACTCGTAGACCTTTCCACGCCGGTCCTCTTCCACCCAGTACGTAACGACATCCTGCCGTCCGGCCGGTTTTTCCTTAAGAGTCGATACGTCCATGTCCCCGAAAAGCGAAAGCACCAGGCTCCGCGGAATAGGCGTCGCCGTCATAAAAAGCATATCCGGGGTTTTCCCCTTTTTGCGCAGGGACTTTCTCTGCATCACGCCGAATTTATGCTGTTCGTCCACGACCGCGAGCGCCAGGTCCCTGAACTCCACACCTTCCTGTATGAGCGAATGTGTCCCAACGACGAGGTCCGCTTCCCCGGACCTTATCTCCTTCTCGACGCTCTCCCTGTCCTTATTGTCCATGCCGCTCACAAGAAGCCTTACGTTCATACCCATAGGCATGAATATCTGGCTCATGGACACATAATGCTGGCGCGCAAGTATCTCCGTAGGAGCCATAACGGCGGCCTGATGCCCCCCGGCGGCACAAAGATACGCGGCGTACATGGCGACGACCGTTTTCCCGCTCCCGACATCCCCCTGGAGCAGCCTGTACATAGGCGTGCCGGACGACATGTCATTCTCGATCTCTTTTACGCATTTTTTCTGGCTGTCCGTCAGTTCGAACGGCAGCGCGCGCGAAAAGGACTCGACCCTGCCGGCTTCCACTTCATGCCTGATACCGTTGGACTTGAACGCGCGCCGCTTGAGCGCCATGGCGACCTGCAGGGTGAAGAACTCCTCGAAAACGAACCTCCTGTACGCTCGTTCCAGGTTGTCCATGGAATACGGAAAATGTATGTTCTCGACAGCGAACCTGAGGTCCACGAGTTTTCCTCTGGTAATGACCCTGGCCGGCAGGGATTCCACTATACCGGGAAGATGGCCGTGTATGGCCCCGTATATTATCTTCCTCAGGTATTTTTGCGTAAGATCGCCAGAAAGCGGATATACCGGAACTATGCGTCCGATGTCCAGCGAGTCCTTCTTGACCTCGTCGGCCTCCAATATCTCATAAGCCGGATGCACTATCTGAAGACGGCGCTGGACCTCGCATTTACCATACAACACCACCCTCTGCCCGGGCTGGAACACCTTCTGCATATAAGGCTGGTTATACCATACCGCGAAAACCCGGTTCGAACCGTCACCCACCGCTATCTCGAATATCCGGGTCCCGGTCTTAGCCGTAAACACGCTCTTTTTAAGCACTTTGCCGGTCACGGTATTATACTCCCCGACGACGACATCCTTTACGGGGACTATCCGGCTGCGGTCCTCATATCTTCTGGGGAGATAATTAAAAAGGTCCTCGACCGTACGTATACCGGCCTTATTGAGGACAACGGCCCTTTGGGGGCCTACCCCTTTTATAAATCGCACCGGTATGTTCTTTGGAGGGTTTTTCTCTTGCATAATAAGGTCTAATATGTTATTATCTGCTACTGTTCATGGTGAAATATCATAGGAACAGCGGCTGTTCTGGAGGCATACGTAGACGCCTCTTTAGAGAATTATAAGAGAAAGGTCATGAGATGGCAAGAGAATGTTATGTTTGTGGTAAAAAACCCGTGAGCGGCAAGACGATAAGCCGTAGAGGTATGGCTAAAAGTAAAGGCGGCGTTGGCCAGAGGATAACCGGGAACACCCTTAGGCGTTTCCTCCCCAACACGCAGTCCATAACCGCGCTTATAGATGGCAAACCGAAGAAAATAAAGATATGCGCCAAATGCCTCAAAGCGGGTAAGGTCCGTAAGGTCGTCTAACCCAGTTCTTTGGACTACTTTGAAGACCCGGCATGTAATAATGCCGGGTCTTTTTTTTCGCGGGGTATATACCGCGTATCTATATTTTGTGAAGGTCTTTTATGTTCAGCTGTATGGAATCTATCCCGTTCCAGCTGTTTATGGAGGGAGTGTACGCCAGGTCGATGATGTCGCCCTGTTCCGGCTTATCCACATCATTCTTCCTGAAAGTTACGGCTTCGCATGTCATATTGCCGCAGGAAACAAGGAACTTGAACCCGCTCCTGCCGATATCCCTGGGCCTTGTTTTCACCCTCACCCCGCCTGTGCAGAAAACCGGTTCGCTGTTGTCGGGGCCATAAGGCATTAGCATCTCAAGCTCGTTCACCAGCTTTACCCCTATATGCGAGAAAGGTATCTTCATGTCTATCTTAAGGTCAGGGACCGTATGCCCTTTTTCCACAAAATGTTCGGGCGCGGCCGCGTTAATGGCTTCCCTGAACTTTTCGATATTGTCCCTCTTGATCTTTATGCCGCAGGCCTGCTCATGTCCGCCGAAATCCACGAGGTATCCCGATGAGGCGTTTATCGCCGAAAAAAGATCGAATCCCTCGACCCCGCGCCCGGAGCCCTTACCGTTCTCTCCGTCCATGGCTATAAGTATCACGGGTTTAAGGAATTCTTCCGAAAGTTTCGAGGCTACTATCCCTATTACCCCGGGATGCCATGACTCCCCGGCCAGGACTATGATGTTATCCCTGTCTGGGTCATGGCTGTCTTTCGCGTTCTGGTATGCGTCCTTGAATATTTCTTTCTCTATGTTCTGCCTGTTCTTGTTCTCGTCGTTCAACCTGCGCGCCAGCTGCCGTGCCGTCGAGGGGTCTTTCGCCAGGAGGAGTTCCAGCGCTACGTTCGCGGACCCCACCCTGCCCATGGCGTTTATACGCGGCCCCAGCCCGAACCCTATGTGCCTGCAGGTGATCTTTTCCGGGACTATCCCGGATATCTCCATGAGCGCTTTTATCCCTTCTTTCTCGGTCATCTTGAGCTTACCCAGTCCGCTTTTCGCGAGTATCCTGTTCTCACCGTTAAGCGGCACTACGTCGGCTATGGTACCGAGGGCCACAAGATCCAGATGACCGTCCGCTACCTGCGGCGAATCCTTCATAAGGGCCTTGGCCAGTTTATAGGCCACACCTACCCCGGCAAGCGTCTTATATGGATACCCGCAATCCGGCTGGTGAGGATCTATGGTCGCCAAAGCCGGAGGACGTTCTTCTCCCTTAACCTCATGATGGTCGGTAATGATGACATCAATCCCGTACTCATTCGCGCACTTGACCTCTTCGACGGAATTTATCCCGCAATCCACCGTTATGAGGAGTTTTATCCCGTGATCACGGGCCAGTGCTATGGCCCGGATATTAAGGCCATACCCCTCTTCCAGGCGATTGGGGATGAAGGTCTCGCATGCTATTCCCATACGCGTAAGTATGTCATAAAGAAGAGCGGTCGACGTAACGCCGTCCACATCATAATCGCCGTAGACCAGGACTTTTTCGTTGTTTTTTCCCGCTAGCATTATCCGGTCAACGGCCTTAGCCATGTCTTTCATCAGGAACGGGTCCGCGCACGCCGCCAATCCGCCGAAAAGGAACTCCTTGGCCTTGTCCGGGTCCAGCAGATCGCGGTTCAACAAGAGCTGCGCGAAGAAAGGAGATATACCTATCTCCTCGCTCAGCACTTTCTGGAGCCTCTGGTTCTCGTCGTATATTTTCCAGTTCTTGCGCATATCTATATGGCCGGCTTTCATTTGCATGGTTCCACGTGGATGGTTATATCCTTGACGTTATGCAGTTTACGGCGGACAGCTTCTTCGACGAGCATGGTGATCTCATGTGACTCAAGCACGGTCTTACTCCCGTCAACACAGACGGTAACACTGATGAAGAACTCTATGCCGGTCTTACGCACACCCAGATAGTCGATATGCTCCACGCCGTTCACGGACCTTATGACCGCCTCGATCTCCCGCATAAGGTCATCGGGCGGAGCCGCGTCCATAAGCTCATCGTAGGCCTTGTGGAACACGTCAGCGCCGTTCTTGATTATAAAGCCCGCTACCACTATGGCCGCGAGGGGATCCAGGTACGTATACCCCATTTTCGCCCCCGCTATGCCGATAAAAGCGGCTATTGAGGAAAGCGCGTCGCTCCTGTGATGGTACGCGTCCGCTTCCAGTGAAGTGCTCCTGATCTCGCGGCTCACCTTGATAACATACCTGAACGAGATCTCCTTGATCACTATGGAGAATACCGCGGCGATAAGGGCTATCCATCCCGGATCATGGAAATCCTTGTCGATTATGACATGTACACCTGAAACGGCTATTCCCACACCCGTAACAATGAGTATCAACGACACTATCTTAGCGGCTATCGATTCCGCGCGACCGTGGCCGAAAGGATGGTGTTCATCAGGAGGTTTACTGGCGATATTGAACCCGACAAGAACAGCTATACTGGTCAAAAGGTCGCTTAGCGTATGAAAAGCGTCCGCGACCATGGCCTGGGACCTGCCCGCTATCCCCGCGAACAACTTCACGCAGAAAAGCAGGATGTTGCTTATTATACCTACCCAGGAAGCTCTGGTACCATGCTCATAATCCTGTTCCAGTTTGCCCGGTGTCATCTTTTGACATTCAATTTTCTGGTCGGCCAGTCAATGAGGAGCGGACTGGCTATGAATATAGATGAATACGTACCGAACACTACGCCGACCAGGAGCACGAACGAGAAATCGTTTATCACCTTCCCGCCGAAGAAAAAGAGCGCGAGCACGACAAGAAGCGTAGTGACCGACGTCAGCACCGTACGCGACAGCGTCTGGTTTATACTGGCGTTGATTATCTCTTCCTGGGATGATCTGCGCATGAACTTCCTGTCCTCTCTTATCCGGTCGAAAAGCACTATGGTATCGTTTATGGAATACCCTACGACCGTGAGGAGCGCCGCTATTACGGGAAGGGATATCTCCCTGCCCGTGAGCGCGAGCATTCCGACGGAAATAAGCAC
>JAQUQS010000022.1 GCA_028715965.1 Candidatus Omnitrophota bacterium
CGGCCATCCGAAGGTGCGGAGGTATTTTTTCATATTTTCCTGAACTTATCAAGAAAATCGCGCGCGGTTTCTTGCGCCGCCTGCGCGTTAGGGCTCAACCAAAACCCTAAATGAGACCCCTCTTCTATCCAATAACGCTCGGCGTTGGGTATATTTTCATACGCGTAAACACCGTCATAAAATTTAACATCCGCATCGTGAGTACCGTGTATTATAAGACTCGGGCAGCTGATCTTTTCCACCGGAAGATGGGTTAATTTTTTGTATTGCACCATATCATTTTCAGTACCGGCTTTTCTTTCTTTGTAGGGATACATAGTATTCATAAATGCTTTTACGAACGCCATTCCGCTTTTTGATCCAACTACATGATCCACATGTTTTTTGATCTGCTCTTTTGTAAAATACGCTTCCGCTTGGTATATCTGCTCTAAAAATATATCCGGCCTTTTTTCGCTGATGATTTTATTTAATTTCTGACCAAAGGAACTCAAAAATAAAAGTTGCGCGATAGCCCCTGCCGTCTCCGGCATATCATAATAGCCGCTAACGCTGTCGATGGCTATTAATGCCCATATTCTGCTAGGATGACGAACAGCAAAGGCATAACATAACGGTCCTCCCGCAGAAGCTGATATAGCAGCTACCTTATCGATCTTAAGTTCATCGAGTAAGGCGGCAAAAAGATCGGCCTGTTCCTCTATTGTTCTCCCGCTTTCTATAGGTGTTCCTAAATAACCCGGTCTTGAGGGGCACAGGATCCTGTATTTCTTTTTATCTACCCATGAAACAATTACGCGTGCTTGATCCGCTCCACCTAATCCGCCATGTATACTTAGCACTGTAGGAAGATCACCTTCTGTTATATCAAATTCTATCTTTCCTTTTTCTGTATCTATAATCTTAGGGTTTACTTTTATATCTGATAAAACATCTATCCCACTTTGCATGATACCCCCCTTTTTCGAAATTGCGCTCCATTTACGTATGTTCTTTCGCCATGGATCCCGCATGCCTATATATTTCTTGTTCCGATCTTGTGCGTTCGGGTATTTTACCTGTCTTAAAATGCTTCTCAAGTAGGGGCACATTGCAATGTGCCCCTACGATATTGATTATTCCATGAATATAATTCGGCCTGTGCGGACTCCTGATCGCGAAAATCCCATGCTCAACGTCCTCAAGGAAGGGTTTGCCCGTAACCCGCTCCTCTTTTGAACGGTGGAAATGGTAGATCAGAATGACATGCGAAAACCCATCAATGTCTTTTAACCCCGCTTTATATTCAGGGAATATTTTGGCGGCGCCGGTAACTCCCCTCTTAAACTTGCCCTGAATAGGCATGCCTTTGGGGTCTTTATACGGCGTATGAATCATTCCTATAGGCTTTAATTTGATCTCTTTTTTCATAACATTCGACAACTTTCGTATATTTCTCATGGATCATCTTGCGGTCAAATTCCCACATCTCGTTCAGCATGGCATCCTTCTCAACATCGGTAAAATAATCCATGCACGGTAGGAAAAAATGCTTGTCTTCTTTCTCAATGTGCTTGGGATAAAAATTAACCAAGGTTTCTATATTTGACACTATCTCCGTTAAGGCCCCGTTATCACCACGGACATATTTTTCTTTTGCCTCAATAAGGTTTTTAACATTGTTTCTGCCCATCTTATGCTCTTCGATAAGCTCATTCATAATTCTCTTATGTTCATCGGAGATTTTCTTCTTCGCGAGATCCCTGAATAAGATATCTTCCTCTTTGCCATGATGGCATCTGTCAGCGTATGTCCTTATGAAATCAACGGCGGTATCAATAAAAACAGGGTCGACCTTACCTTCTTTGCTGATATTTTCCAATTTAGCCCGCATTATCTTGATCATCCGCTCTATAATCCTGTGCTCTATCATTAAAGGTCCTACCGGCATCATAGCGCGCGCTCCTTTCCCATCTCGCTTGGATTGGGCGTTTTAAATACCAAAAACATGGCGTCAACACTACCGGTATTCTTAATGACCATCGGCGTCTGGAAGGCGACCGGCAACAGATCACCTTCTTTAACCTTATTATCCACGCCATCAAGGTTAACCGTTAAATCATTCCCCCTTACGACCAGAAGGTGAACGTTTGAATTAGCGTTATGCTGAGGCACGCTCTGCCCGGGCTTCAACGCTATCTGCATAACAAGCAGGTGTTTTTCATCAACAATTTTGCTATTGCCCATCTTGTCGTCGTTATAGGGAACATTCTCTAATATGTTCATTCTAGCCTCCATTTTGTTTATCCGACCCTCGTCCCTATCGCCTATAGCCCAACTTATTTTTCGGCCACAACAAGCATTTCAAAGTCATCGGTAGTCAGTTTATCGTTTCTCGAATACGCTCCCAGCTTCGCGCCAAAGATGTCGATCTTTTTAAACCCGAGTGTTTTTAAAAGCCATGTTATCTCACTGGGCACGTAATAACGCTCGTTACACTTAAGTTCCCTTTTATTGCCGGAATCGTCCTCAAAAACAACAGTGTTATGATCTCGAAAAGTCATCAGGTCAAAAGAGCAGTCTTTACACTGGGACTGGCCTTCTTTCTGGGCTGACTCATAGAATTCCTTGACCGAATGAAACAGTGGGAACAATCCGTTTAATGTGGTGAAAATGAACTTGCCATGATCGTTCAAAGCTCTGGCCGCGCTCTTGAGGATCGCGAAATTCATTTTATCCGTTTCCATGAGAGAGAACCCACCCTCACAAAGCATAATGGCCAGATCGAATTCGCCTTCGAAAGGGAGATCGCGGGCGTCTTGTGTTTGAAAGTCGATAGCCAGCCCTGCTTCTTGGGCTTTTTCTTTTGCCCTTTTGATCTGGTCCTCAGACAGGTCAACGCCGGTCACGTTATATCCCCTTTTTGTCAGTTCAATAGCGTGACGGCCGGTACCGCATCCGATATCGATGATCTTTAAAGATTTATCGCGACTAATCTCCTGCTCGATAAAGTCGCATTCGCCCACAGTGCCCTGCACAAAACACTCTTTATCGTATTTATGGGCGTAATTTTCAAATAATGATTCGTACCATTGTTTCATAGGAAACTCATCCTTGTTATTATCCGTAATACTCGTCTTTCTCCCAATTGGCCGGGTTATTGATGATGTATTCACGGATCCTGTTAAGACCGGATCCATCCCGGATAACATGTTCATAAAAATTGCGTTGCCAAACCGGTTTCCGCGGTGTTTTGCGCAATTGATTGATTTGTTTCGTTGTTGTCGATTTAAATAATTTGATAATCGTCGGTATTGAATTTGATATTGATCGTCCAAATTTTTCAACCCGATCATGTAGGGGCACATTGCAATGTGCCCCTACTATATTGATTATTCCATGAATATGATTAGGCATAACGATAAATTCATCCAAATCGATATTTTCACGCATTTCCGATGTTTTTATCCATTCATTTTGAACAATTGTCCCGAATTCATTCAATACCATTTCCCCATTACGGACATCGCCAAACAAACATTTGCGGTCATTGACACACACCGTCACATAATACGCGCCTTGTTGCGTGTAATCGTAATTCTTTAATCTGATTGATTTTCGGCTTCCGGGCATGTGTTGTTCCTTTTACAAAAAGGTCACATAGCAATGTGACCCTACTCCAATATCGCTTCCGCGACGCTCATCGTGTTACGGTAAATAGGCCATCGGCCACCCGAAGGCTTGATCCTCTCCCTTTAATTTTTCTTCCACATGTTCCTCAATACCGAGAATCCTGTCTCGACAAGCCACTTGAACTCCTCTTTGGAGCCCATGGTCGACGCGAGCTCAAGCATCTTTCCCGGCCGGAAATAAAAATCCCTTATGGCCTTCTTATAATACTTCAGGACGATATTCCTGTCCATGCCGTCCATCTCGTAAAAGACCTCGTTGGAATAGAAACCAGCACTTATACCGTTATCTATGTCCACGAGGAACTTCCCTCCGCCATTCTTGACCATATCATAAAGTTCTGTCCCCGGGAACGGGATGGAAAGACAAAAATTGGCTATATGCGGGTCCATCTTTTTTGCGAAGTCTATGGTTTTCTGCATGCTTTCCGGCGTATCCCCCGGTAACCCTATGATGAAGAACCCATATACTATCATACCCGCTTTCCTGGCCATATGGGAGACCTTGAGCACATGGTCCAGGTCCAGTCGCTTTTTTATCTTCCTGAGCATATCCGGGTCACCGGACTCCACGCCTATAGGCATTTTCCAGATCTTTGCCTTCACCATCTTATCTATAAGCGCCTGATCCAGGCTCTCCGTCCTCACCCCGGACTGACAGTTGATGTACAGGTCATATCCCCTGTCTATAATAAGATCCAATATCCTTTCGGTCCGCTTCCTGTCGAGAGTGAAATTGTCGTCAAGTATATCGATCTGCTTCACCCCGTAACGGCTCACCAGCATATCTATCTCTTTGATTATGTTCTCCGGCGTCCTCATCCGGCAGACATTCTTGAAAACATCCTTGCTGCAGAACACGCACTGGTAAGGGCACCCCCTGCTGGTAAGGATAGGCGCCACTGGTTTTTTTCTGGCGCGTGACCTGTATGTCTTGAGATCCGGGAGCAGATGGTAGGCCGGCATGGGGATATCATCTATCTCTTTCATGAACCCACGGGGATTATTTACAACTATCTCTTCCCCGTCCTTATATACAACACCGTTAATATCATCGAACAGCGGCTTCGACGACTTATAATTTCTCAATATCTCCTCAAAAGTCTCTTCCCCTTCGCCCACTATCACCGCATCAGCCCGGCAGGAATCCAGGACTTTAACGGGAGTACTCGACGGGGTCGGCCCCCCCATTATGACCACGACACCGGGAAGGGCTTCCTTGATCCCGTCCGCCAGTTTAAGCGCGGTCTGGTAAGTATAAAGGTTAACTGTTATCCCTACCATACGCGGCGCGGCCTCTTTAACGGCGGAGAGCACATCATCTGTCCCCATCCGCAGGACATTAGCGTCTATGATACCGCATCTTATGCCTGAGCGCTCGGCTATGGCGCCGAGATAAGCCGGCCCGAGAGGCGGTTCTACCGTACCTTCGTTTATACCGTACGCGTCCTCAGGATATGGATTGATCAGTATCAGGTCCGTCATATTATTGATGTCACGGGATCACGCGGACGTTCATACCGCGCGTCGTCCACCGAAAACAGCTATCTCGAACTCTTCGAAGCAACGATCTACGTCAGTAAAACCTATCTATACGGGAATGCTCTTCTTGCCACGCAGAAAGGTCTTGTACCTTACGCCGAACCAGAGAAAAGGGCTCCAGAAGTATCTCTTGATTATGTTCCTGCGGTCCTCCCGGCTGGGCGCGTGCGCCAGGACCTTGCCCGACATGACCGCGGGGTGTGTACCGAAATATACGGGGAACCTGCCCGGATCCCCGAAGTCGTATTCCTCTTTGCGCTCGTTATCTCCCAGTCGAGCGAACCCGATATTTTCAGCGTTCCTTCTCTTCCTGGCCATAAGTCCGGGCGGGTTCACCCATCCATAATGATATATGAAACACGGGGTCTTTACCGTCCTCAGCTCTGTCCCGTCCTTTTTGCGGAATGCCCATGCGTCACCATAAGATTCCACCGTACCATTGTTCCTGACTATGCGGTCCTGTTTCTGGTACCATGGCGGGTCTATCCTGTAACGGTAATAACTTCCGTAGAAATGCAGCCACTTGAACCTGAAGGCGTCCACGCCGGGGTCCCCGAGATATTTCGTCATATACCCCTTTAACACCTTCAGGTCTTTCTCGTGCACGACCTCGTCCAGCTGCACATAGAACGCCCAGTCGCCACGACAATGCGACATCGCGAAGTTCGTCTCTACCGAGAGCATCTCCTTGCCCTTAGAATCATCCCATTCACCGGTAACAATACGTATCTTATCCGGGGCTATACCGCGGATAAGTTCAAGCGTATTATCTTCCGAGTTCCCTACGTTCACGATAAACTCATCGCATATGGGAAGCACCGACAGGATAGCCTCTTTGTAGGGATAGCTGTACTTTTCTATATTCCTGGCTATGGTAAATCCACTTATTTTCATGACAGGTGTCCTCTTCGGGCCATGTACGGTCTGGTACGTTATTATAGTTAAGTCCTTATTTTTATATCAGATAGGGGCTGAAAATACAACTGGTAATTTCAGCCCGGAGAATGGATCCCTCTTCTGGCAGAAAGAAGCATTACAAGGACCACCAGATTTATGAAAAATACGATAGCGCACGATCGGTATACCCCTATTATCGGGATCATAATGGAAGCACCCACTAGGGCCCCGATCGCGGACCCGCCAAGATCCAGGCCGTAGTTTATCCCGGCCCCCTTCCCTGTCCGTCCGTCCGGGACTATATACCCCTCGGACCCGCCGTTGCAAGAGCATAATTTCACGGACAGAGGGAACTGCACTCCGCCTATAAATCCTGCTATAAAGGGCATTATCGGGTAAATAATGTCCGACCCCAGCCATGAAACGGATGCTGACCGCGTTAACGAAAAGACCGTGAAAACCATGGGAACGATCAGGGGGTACAGGCAAATGCCTATTTGAGCTTTCACGAAGCTTCGCCACGCAGAACTGTCGTTATCGATCGATCTTGCCGAGAACCATCCTCCTAAGGCGGTCCCCAGCATGAATGAGGTAAAGATAATACTGATCTTGTAAAAAACATAGCCATATATGCACTGGAACGACATGAGCACGCATAACTGGAAAAGTATCTCGGAAAACCCGGTAGCGAACACCGCCGCTCTTACCGCGTAAACAGCCTTCTGCCTGCCGCGAGTGAAAAAACACGGGAACATAAGGCACAATATCCCCAGTCCCGACGTCCCGAGTATGACCCCGGAGGTCAAAACGCTCTGCACACGCCGCACAAAAGAAGCCTCACTTTGGGAGTTCCAGAACATTATCGCCAGATACACCGTGAACGGCCTGAAATCCCGGTTGTCGCCACGCGACACCGCGCCTTTGACGCGTTCTTCGGCGTATTCGACCCTTTCAGGCGACATCTTGGCGTCCAGGTAATAATCCCTGACGAATCCCGTCTTGATCCCCATCCGGACCAAACGTTCACTCATCCTCGCCGGGTCCGAGGACAACACGCCCTTGCCGGTGGACGCGAGGAAGTGGATGGTGTCCCCGGGGATCATCATGCATTCCGGAAAGACCCGTTCCATGCTTCCATAAATAGACCCCAGGTATCCGGCCAGATCATCGCTGATATAATTCTCCGACGATGTCAGGGAAAGGGATAACACCGCGTTCTTTTTCATTACCCGGGCTACCATCCGGAAAAAATCCACCGTATAGAACCTGTTCAGCTGGAGGCTCAAAGGATCACCGAGATTTATTATCACGCTATCATATGGACCCGGGAACTTTCTCAAGAACGCCCTGCCATCCATGTTTATGATATTCACCCGGCTGTCCTGCATGGACCTGTCTCCCGGGAGATAGCGTTCCGCCATACGAATGACCAGCGGGTCCAACTCGACATAATCCACTCGCTTGACGGGATATTTCAGGAGTTCACCCAACACCCCGCCGCATCCCCCTCCGACAAGAAGAATGTCATCCCAACTGTCCAACTCAAGCATGGGAAAGTGCGCGGTCTCCTCGGAAGATAACTCATCCGGGACAGTATAAAGATGTAATCCATTCTCGAAAAAAGATGTTTGACCGGACATAGCGGTCACGGTTATGTTCCCGTATATGGAATTCCTTGAGTCAAGAGTGTTGAACCCTTTCCATAATATGTCACGCGATACTCTCTCAAGATAGGTCCCGGCAGGCTGGGAAAGGATAAGCGTAAATGCCGCCAATACGGCAAACACAGTCACGATAAAGTGTTTTGTCGGCCCTTTTCTGTTCGCGGAATAAAGCAATATCCCGCCCATGATCATGTTCAGGGAAGCCATAGCGGCAAGTATGCGGAATACCGGCAGGCAAATAACGAAAAAGGAGCTTGTCAGCACCCCTCCGGCGAGGGCACCCGCGGCTTCGGCGACATATACCTCGATCATCCCCCGCTCCGCGCTCCCCTTGAACAACGTGTAGGCCCTGACACCCTGACTGAACATGAAACCCATGAAAAAACAGATCGGGCCGAGCATTACGACCGATGTCCATAACATGCTCCAAAAACCCAGGAGCTCCCCGGGCAATACACCGGCTATGCTCCTTATAGACCTTATCCCCAGGAATATCGCCGGCAGCGCGATGGAAACCATGAGGTGGCATATGGCCAAAGACCTGACCCCGCTACCCGTCTTCCGGGACAACGCCGCGGAAACACAACTTCCGAGCGCCCCCCACAACAGCCACGAAGCAAGAACGATACCGATGGAAAGTTCGTTCCCATAAAACACTATCAGGAATTCCCGTACAGCCAGTATCTGTACTGACATCGCGGTGAACCCCGCGAGAAAAACCGATAGTTGTACGTATCTCCTGTGCATGATCGTATTGTTCACTTCCAGATGCCGGATATGGACGTCCCGCAATACTTACATCTTCCCGACCCGACATCGTTGCCAAGCACTTTGTATCCCATGCGGCGTATCACGGTCTTCCCGCATCCAGGGCAAATGGTATCTTCCGCCCCAGGATCCGGCACATTCCCGATGTATACGAAAAAAAGCCCTTCTTCCCTGGCTATATCCCTCGCCTTACGCAAAGTATCTACCGGTGTAGGGTTAAGGTACCTGAGCTTATACTGCGGCCAGAACCTGGAGAAATGGAGCGGGACATCCGGGCCCAGTTCGTCCCTGATCCATTTTGCCATGCGCCTTATATCCGCCATATTATCATTAAGGCCGGGCACCAGGAGGTTCGTTATCTCCAGCCAGACACCTTTTGCCCGGAGCATCTTCAGCGTTGCGAGGATATCATCCAGCTCCTGCGCGCATACGCTCCGGAGATATTCCCTGTCAAAGCCTTTAAGGTCCACGTTGGCCGCGTCTATCACGCCGCACATCGCGCGCAAAGGCTCAGGGCATATTTTACCGCCCGTCACGATGATGTTGCGTAGCCCTCCCTCCCTGGCGGCACGGGAAGCATCCATGACGTATTCGTAGAAGACCACGGGCTCGGTATATGTGTAAGCTATGGAATCACACCCGGCCGCGAGCGCGTTCGAGACCAGGGAAGAACAGGTCAGGATGGAATTGTCGGTATCTTCGGGCGGGACCTGTGAAATGCCCCAGTTCTGGCAGTATTTACACCGCGAATTACATCCGGCTGTCGCGATAGAGAAGGCCTTGCTCCCGGGCAACATATGGAAAACAGGCTTTTTCTCAATGGGGTCGATATGGGAGGCGCAGATCAGCTCATATACAAGGCTGTATAATTTACCATTCTCAGGTTCACGCGCGCGGCAAAATCCTCTTTGCCCGTCACCCATCACACAATTATTCGGGCAGAGCACACACTTTACTTTTCCCCCCGGGAGGGTCTCATAATAAAGTGCCTCCCTCATCCCCCTTCTCTCCTTTACGGACGCAAGGGCGGCCTTACCGGGAAATATCCCCGCTCCCGACGCGGCGGCTATCATGGCTCCTGCCCTGACGGCTTCGTGGAGGAATTCCCTGCGGGTGATCCTCTTTGACCATATTTCCTCTATCCGGGCCAGAATGTCCATACCACACCTTAACGGCGCATTCCGCGCCATGCTGTCACGGAAGCCGCGTATTGTTCCTGATCTCACGCATATAAATCTCCCGGACAAGGTTAAAGTATCCCACAAGGTCCCCGGAAGCGTAATCGGGATATGTCCAGGGCCATGGAGTGAAAGTCCCTTTCCGGAAGTGCAACGTGCATTCAGCGTAAATGTTCTTTCCCACATATATCCTGTGGTTATAATCTTTCGTGGTCAAGAGTACGAGCTTTGCTTCCGTTACATATCCCGGATCGATGTTGACCGTGCGTCTGCCCCCCCGGCTAAGCCTTTCCTCTACGCGATTAGTATGGATCTTTATATCCGGAGCGGACGCGATATCCACATTCCTCTCAAAACATATTAATTTACGCCTGAGGCCTCCACCCAGTTCCTCTTCATAATAATCGGTGTAATCAAAAGGGAACATCCGGGACATATCCCCGCGCACAGGCCCGTAACGCCTGAGGAGGGCTTTCTCCGCGAGAGCGAGCATCCCTTCGTCACCAAAGATCAGGCTTGCTATAAGCTTTACGGTCTTGTGACGACCTATTTTGCCCAAAAGGATCACTCTCCCGTTATCTGCACGACCAGTCGTCTTTCCCTTGGCCGCGTATCGAAATCACAAAGGACTATCTGCTGCCATGTGCCAAGAACAAGCGCTCCGTCCACAAAAGGTACCGTCACGGAAGGCCCCATCAATGTAGCCCGGACATGTGAATGACCGTTATCATCATGCCATGTTTTGGCGTGCTCATATGGTTTGTCGGAGGGCGCGAGCTTCTCCAGGGCTTCCTTCAGGTCCTTGACGAGGTTGGGTTCATATTCTATCGTGGTAAGGCTCGCGGTCGACCCTGGGTTGAACACGGTAAGTATGCCGTTACGTGCCTCACATGCCGAAAGCGCGTCCCGGCATCTTCCAGTTATATCAATAACGTCCGTATTGCCTCTGCTATTTATGTTTATGTATGAGGTAACGACCATATCCGGGTCAGTTCGCCGATCGTGTCCTGGCGGCTTCTTCTATGTATTCGATAAGTCTCTGTCTTTCCTTTGGCAGAAGAACATTGAAGAATATTGCCACATCGTAATGCTGAACTTTTCCATCCTTCATGACCGGATGTTCCCTGACCACTACTCCCTCTATTTCCATGTTCACGGGCCCCTCGCTCTTGTTCTTGGCCGGGAAAGAAAGGTTTATCTGGAGCCTTGTCATGAGCGGTATTTTCTGATTGATCTTACAATAGATACCCGACGCACTTACATCAAGGCTTTGCGTAAGCACCTCAAGTCCTCCGCCCGATATAGATATGCCGATATTGGAATTCCTTATGCGAGGATACTTTCGGCGTTCTTTACCATGAGTCATGTGCGCCCTCCATTCTCAAATTTACTATAAATATGTTTTCTCATCCAGGGGGCCATTTCATCTGCCTGCCACCCAGGAGATGCACGTGGATATGGAACACTTCCTGCCCACCGTCACTATTACAGTTGACCACTATCCGGTACCCTTTGTCCATACCCAGCTTCGAAGCTATGTCCCTGGCCTTGAGAAGCATATGGCCCAAGAGCCCGGCATCTTCAGGCGAGACATCATCAAGCGTAGGTATATGTTCTTTCGGTATGACAAGTATATGCTGTGGCGCCTGGGGATCAATATCCCTGAAGGCCACTATGCTATCATCCTCGTACAGCATGTCGACCTTTATCTCACCCGAGGATATTTTACAGAATATACATCCGTCCAACATGATACCTTATTATAATAACTAAACCCTTTTTTTTCAATCTAAAGGTTTAACCGCCGGCAGAAAGGCAGCGTTCCGCTTCCAGCACCTCGTCCTCATTGAACACTTTAATTCCATTATCAACCAGTAGTGCCGCGGTCACACCTTTACCGTTGATCATTCGCCCGGAGAAAGTCCCGTCATGTATCACGTTATTCGAACAGGATGGGCTATGCTGTTTAAGAATGGCGATCTTTATGGCCCCGGCCAAAGCCCTCCGAAGTGCCAGCTTCGCCCCTTTCATGAAACAGGATGTATTGTCCTTGCCGGATGATGACGTTACCCTGGCCTTGCCCTTAACGACTTCGGAGCCGCTTCCCTCTTGTATCTCATTACGTTCACGCGGACAGGGAAGCCCGCCCATCATTTCCGGACAAATGGCCACATGTCCGTAGCGTTCACAGAGACGGATAACACCTTCATCCCTACGCGCCTTACCATCGTAGGCACATGGCCTGCCTGTAAGACACGCGCTTACCAGTATACTTGGGGTATTATTTATCATGGGCAAAAAAAACCGCCGGCTTTCATATTAACAGCCGGCGGATATCCTTCGGTCCTATCGCCTCTTATTTGCCTTCTCCGGCATTAGCCTGCTCTTTACGCTTACGCAGGTAGGCTTTTTTGTTCATATAGTATTGCCCGTCACGATAGTACCAGAGTTTTTTCTTCAAGGGCTTCCCCGTAGCGGCACATTCCGTGGGGTTCGCCGACTCGGTCGCCTTGGGCTGGTTGCTGGGGCCCTTGTTCTCTTCTTCCTTAGGGGCCTCCTCCGTCGCCGGCGCTTCCTCGGGCGCCGTTACCGCTTCCTCTTTCGGCGCTTCCTCGATCGCGGCTTCCTCTTTCGGCTGTTCTTTCTCCGCCGCCGGAGCCTCTGGTGTGGCTTCCTGGTCCTTCTTTTCTTCCTTGTCAGGACTTACCTCAGTATTTTCCGAGGCCGGCACGGCCTGATCTTTTACCTCTTCCGACATATCCTTGTTCTGTTCTTCGGCAACGCTCATCATTCCTCCAACTTTTACTTGTTTATTTCACGCCTTCGCGGGTTGTATCCACTTGCGGTATATATACTCAAGTATCTTGCTCCTGTCGTTGTTGCTGATACTCTTGAACCTGACCCCGCCGCGATGCTGGTTACCATCTCCGGCCGGTCCGCAAGCCCACGCCACTTCTCCTTGTAACATTATAGGCACATTATCCCCCGGTATCATGAGCTCAATATCCAGGTTCTCGCCTTCTTGCAGGGATTCACTGCTTAAAACACCCAGTCCTTCCCGACTGAAATTATTGACTTCCAGCTTTTTTTCCTGTCCGCTTTTACGACATATCGCGTTGACAAGAACATCAAACCGCAAGAATTTCCTTTTCTCGCCCATCGGTCCCCCCGGTTATAGATAAACAGTATGCCCTTTTATTATACGTGCTAATAATACCACATATATCAGAAAAATCTAACTTTTTCTGCGTAAGGCGCCTGGAAGAAAAAGGGAACGACCTTTGTCGTTCCCTTTTTGCTTAACAAATATCTATATCAAGGACTTATTCACTGAATACGAACTCTGGCTCAAGAACCGGCTGGTAATCTTCCGGTATCGGGAATGGGAATGTAACTGTTTCATACACGCCCGCGCCTGTCCTCACAATGGTCATGCCCACACCCTTAGCCAGACCCATGGTGAGCCCGGAAAGCACGTTCTCTTCTACGCTTGTATCGTAGATATTTTTCGGCAATTCAACCCATCCGGTAAGTATATTCGCGAGCCCTCTGCCCAGCTTCTTAGCCGGATCCTGTGCATAACACTGTGTCGCCATACCCACCAACGCCACTATAACGAACAGAACCAACATAACTTTTACTGATTTACGCATAACTACCTCCCACCTCCTTTAAGAACACGAAAACCCATCAATTTAAATGAAGTATATCACGCACTTAAAGTCATGTCAAGATACATTAGGAATGATATTATTAAGTATTTGCTCAATAAAGGCGCTATCCTCATCCGTCATGTCCCTGAACTCTATACCCGTGTCGAACAGGACCTTGTTCTTTACGTTGACCGGGCGTTTTTTGACCACCCAGACAACTTCTCCACGGCAATTCAGGCCATTTTTTTGCCCCGGGACCATCATACGTACAGATACGGCCTTAAAAAGCCCCAGATCCTCCTCAAGTACCACGCAAACCCCGCCCTTGCCTATATTTTCGGTATAAGCCTCTATCTCTTTTTCTTCCCCGCCACAGATCAGGTTCAAATGACACTTACAAGATATCCGGGGGAATTGTCTCTGGTTTATGCCCTGCCAACCCATATCTTGATATGAATATACACTACAAAAAGATGATTTACAAGCTTCGGCACACCGGCCTGCAGTTACCATATATCGCCCATACCCCGACCAGATTTGCCTTTACAGCCGTGACATAAAGCGATTATAATAGGTGCGGAGGTATAAATGTATCTTGATTTCTACGGTTTTAAGGAAAACCCCTTCAATGTGACAAGTGATCCCGGTTTTCTCTTTCTGAGCAACACACATAAAGAGGCCCTGAACCATCTTCTTTACGGGATAAACGAAAGAAAGGGCTTTGTCGAGATAACCGGCGAAATTGGAGCGGGAAAAACCACCCTTTGCAGGGCCCTTATAAACGAACTCGACGACACGACGAAAACGTCCCTTATCTTCAACTCCAGCCTGCCGGAAAACCAATTACTGGAGGCCATAGTTAACGATTTCGGCATAACGCCCGAGAAACGCAGTAAAATAGCTTATCTGAAACAACTCAACGCGTTCCTGCTCGACACCCTGTCAAGGGGGCATAACGCCGTGCTTATAATCGACGAGGCGCAGAACCTGAGATCATCCACACTGGAAACGATACGCATGCTCTCCAACCTTGAGACAGAAAAAGAAAAGCTGTTGCAGATCGTCCTGGTAGGGCAGCCACAGCTTAGGGATAAGCTCAATTCCCCGTCCCTGCTCCAGCTCAAACAAAGGATAAGCGTGCGTTTCCATGTAAGGCCGCTCGAGAACAATGAGACCGGCGATTACATAAGACATCGTATCAACGTGGCCGGAGGGAACGGCAATGTCGGTTTCGCGAACGAGGCCATTGAACACATATATCGCTATTCCGGCGGCATTCCCCGGGTCATTAACATGATCTGCGATAAATCCCTTCTTCTCGGTTTTGTCAGTGAAAACCGGCACATCGAAAAAGGGATCGTAGAACAAAGCATCAGGGAGACCGAGGGGCAATTCAGCCTTGCGCGATAACAAAACAAATGGACCTGTGATCATGAGCATAATAAGCAGCGCGTTGAAAAAAGCCCAGGACAAGAGATCTTCGGAAAGATCTTACGGCACTTTGAAGGGAGATTACGACCACTCCCTGTCCGAGAGAAGCACCAGGACCGACGCGGCATACCTACAAGACCCAAGGCGTATACACATTTGGACCGGGCTCACCTTACCTCTTTCCATATCGCTCATAGCGGTCCTATTGTGTATATTAGTGGCGGCGGTGTTCTTCCACGTGAACAATGTCCCCGCGCCTGTAAGCGACCCGCGGCCCCTGCCACCCTCATACACCGCGTCACGCTCATCCCGGCCAGGGACCCGAGCGACCCGGGAAACCCCGGTACTTACAGGCATTATGTACTCGGACCACGACCCTAAAGCCGTGATAAACGGGACCATGGTACCCGAAGGGGCCTTGGTCGACGGATTCCACGTGATAAAGATATTTCCCGACAAAGTGAAGATCGTCTCTGAGGACTTCAGCGAAGAACTGGACCTCAAGCTCAGGGGGTGATCCACTCGCTGACGCGATGGCCGCAAAGCCTCATTCGGAAAGTATGTTCTTAACCATCTTGGGGATAGGTATCGGTTCGCCGGCGGCGTTCACGAACACATGTACGGTCCGCCCCGAGGTACAGGTCTTCCCTTCCCTTTTCACCTTATACTCGAAGACCAGGCGCGTACCGGTTACCTCAGCCACCTGCGTTTCGACAATGACCCTGTCATCGTACCTTATGGGCATACGATACCGGCAATAAGCCTCGACCACCGGCAGGTATATTTTTTCTTTTTCCTCGAGAGAACGATAGTCCACGCCTCTCGACCTGAAATATTCGGTCCTGGCCACCTCGAACCATACAAAATAATTCGAGTAATACACGACACCCATCTGGTCCGTCTCAGCGTACCTGACGCGTATTTCCGTAAGATCAACAGCGTTCATGTCCTCCTCTTTGGACCTATTGGTCCCTAATTATCTTCACGTACACTTTCCTGGACCTTGGCCCATCGAACTCACAAAGGTATATCCCCTGCCATGTGCCCAGAAGCGGCCTGGCTTGCTCTATCATCACCTGTATGGAACTACCCATAATGGAAGCTTTTATATGTGCCGGGGAATTTCCCTCGCAGTGGCGGTAATCTTCGTTTTCCGGTACGATCGTCCCGAGACCCTTTATTATATCCAGCCGCACATCCGGGTCCGCGTTCTCATTTATGGTCACACCCGCGGTCGTATGCGGGATGAACACATGACATACACCCCCGCTAACCCCGGAAGCCGATATCACTTCCCTGACCGGGCCGGTTATGTCTATGAGTTCCTCTTTTTTTCCGGAATCCACGCTGAAGATCGCGATCTTATTATTCGACATATTCACCAAGTACGGTTCGGATCAAGACCTCGGGAATATCCTCCACTACTTCTACCTTGCCTATACGTCGGGGGAGAACGAAACGGTTGGATCCCGCAACGAATTTCTTGTCATAGCCGTACGCTTTCATGACATCTTCCGTATCCACGCCTTCCAGCCTGAGCGGCAGACCTATCCTTCCCACGAGTTCCTTTATCCTGTAGAATTCAGGTCTTTTCATGAGCCCCAGCCTCACGGATATCTCACCAGCCAGGACCATGCCAAGGGCTACTGATTCACCATGGTTGTATATCCCGGAATATCCCGACGCCGATTCCACCGCGTGTCCGAGCGTATGGCCGAAATTCAGGCGTATTCTTATATCTTTCACGTCGAACTCATCTTTTTCCACTACACCGGCTTTTATCGCGGCGCACTCCGCTATCACCTTCTCCAGGACACCTCCCTCAAGACCCAATACGTCCATATATCTTCTTTCCAAAAGGTCGAAAAGCCCTGTATTCGCTATAACCGCGTATTTCACTATCTCACCCATACCGTTCTTTACCTGGCGCAGCGGCAGCGTCCTGAGAAGGTCCTGGTCCATAAGCACGGCTTTAGGCTGCCAGAAAGAACCTATGATGTTCTTCGCCTGGGGTATATCGATACCCGTTTTCCCGCCGATGGATGAATCCACTTGTGCCAGAAGTGTTGTAGGCACCTGCACAACAGGCACCCCTCTTCTGTAGGTAGCCGCTATGAACCCGGCAAGGTCCCCGACCACTCCGCCCCCAAGCGCCACAATGATCGGTCTATGGTTACGCGTAGCCACGCTTATACGCTGCACAACGTCTTGATACACTTTTATGGATTTGGCTTTTTCCGACGCCGGGACAGTTATCTGGATAATATCCCTATCGGAAGATATTTGTTCGAATACGGGCCCTGTTATCCCGCAGGTCTTGGCGGATACGTTCTTGTCGGAGATGACCACAACGGGGCTTGCCCCCTTTGTCGCCTTAAGCACCGCGGGAAGGCGTTTTATCACACCCTTCCCGATATAGATATTATAACTTTTTTTAGACAGGTCCAGTTTGATCTTTTTCATGACAGAGCAAATATAGCATAATCCCGGTTAAAATGCAAAACAGCAAAATCAAAGGAACGGGGCCAGAAGTTCATCCGGGAACCCGATATCCCTGACAGACACATCCCCGCATACTCCCGGACCGGACCTTAGATAGAACCCTTCTTTGGGAAGCCCGAAGGTTACGGTCCTGTAAGCTTTTACGCAATCCGACCCGGCCTCTCCCGTGGTCGCGTTCAATCCGGACGGGACGTCCACAGAATACACCCTTGCTCCGGCCCCGTTCATCAACCTGGCCGCACGAACATACGGGTCTTTCATTTCCCCCTTGAATCCGGTGCCGAATATCGAGTCGACCACGATATCAAACCCACATATGTCAGTAATGCCCTCGACAGAACCTATCCCCCGGATAGTAACGCCACTGAGCTCTGATAATCTACTATAGTTCTTTTTCGCGGGGCCTCTACGTATCTCTTCATTCCCCGGGGAGAACACCACCAGCTCCCGGGGAGCCAGTTCGGCCAAGTGTCTTGCAACGACAAAACCATCGCCGCCGTTGTTACCTTTGCCGCAGAATACGATTATCTTTTTGCGATTTATGGGTGAGTTCTCTGAAATAATGACATCCGCGACAGAACGACCGGCATTCTCCATTAGATGTTCCTCGGGGATACCGAAGTCCTCTATCGCCCTTCTGTCTATCTCAGCCATTATCTCAGAAGTTACGGGTTTCATGGGAAAGTGCCCGGAGAACATGTTGTACCTGACCTAGCGTACCTGTGCCCCCGGCATTACCTCTTTTTCCGGGGCCAATATCACGGGCCCGTTCTCGGAACTAGCGGCCAGAAGCATACCGTTGGAACTTTCCCCGCGTATTACGGCCGGTTCGAGATTGTTCACGACTACTATACTCTTACCTACCAGCTCTTCCACTGCGTAAGAAGCGCGAATACCGGCAACTATTTGTTTTGTCTCTTCCCCGGTATCCACACTAAGAACATAAAGTTTATCGGCATTGGGGTGCTCTTTGACCTCGACCACCCTGGCTATCCTTAGATCCAGTTTCTTGAAATCCTCAAAGCTGACCATAGCTCCCCCTGAACCATGTTTGTGGGCTTAGCCCGGATAAAGTTATTTCTTGCCGCCGGCTTTTTTGCCAGCGTCCTTCTTCCCGGCATCCTTCGCTTCAGCGGGTTTAGCCGCGGCTGACCCGGGAGCAGCAGCCGTACCAGCAGCACCCGCGGCGCCTTCCGCCCCTTCCGCGGCAGGACCTTTGGTCTTCTTGACCTTGAATTTTATCCTTTTGAGCTTCGGCAAATGAAAAACAGAGTCTTTTTCTTCGCTCCATTTTTCTTTGTTAGTAAGTTCCTTGATGCGCTCATAGCGTTTCAGCACTGAACGAAAAGCCGCGCCTACGCTGCTACTGCCTTTTAAACTTGAATGTTGTGTCATTTCTCCTCCGGTTATTATATTTTACGATAACATCACAGGATCGTTCTTAACGGACCTTCCTTATGTAACAATCCTTATATACCAACTTGAATTTCTTTATCGCTTCTTTCGCTTCACTTATATCCGGATATCCTTCAGCGCAAAGCTGGAACCACTCGCCTTTCCGCACTATCCTGGCATCCACGCCCTGCTTCCGAAGCTTTTCCATCTCCCGGTCGCCCGCCTCGCGATCCTTGAACGAAGCCAGCTGCACGGCATATTCCTCACGCCTTTCCACGATCACTTCTTCCCAGGCCCCGGAAGTTTCCTCCACAGGGACCGTAGGTCCTTTATCGACAGACGCCGGGACATTCTCTTCCGAGGCAGCGTTGGCCCTTTTTTCTATTTCACGCAATATATCCGCTGAAAAGTTATTTATACTTTCCGACGGCGCCACCGCGTCCTTACTCGCCCCGGCCTGCATATCTTCCAGGGCTTCCTCCCCCGACGCGGCCTTTCCCGATATTTCCCGAGCGGAAATGTGTTTTCCCCTTTCCACTCCGATAGCATACGCCAGAATAAGCAGTATTAGGACCGACACTGCGGCGATGAACACATGTTCCACTGGTATGGTCAAATGCGAAAAGACCCTGCTTTCAGTATATTTATCCAGAAGCCGTGTCTTTTTGACCGCATTCTTTACCTGGGCATCGTCAAACAGGTCATTTTTAAATTCAGTGTCGATCATTTGGGCTTTATTGTAGCATAATAATGTTAAATATCAAGATTAAGTATTATACCCGATTTTATCGCTTAGGCAAGCATTTTAAAGGATTTATGTTATCTTGGCTCAATATAAGGCTTTAAGAAAAACGGGGTTACCCTCGAAATTTATCACGGTACTGTACCATCCGTCATCTTCTTCCGAGAGCATGTTTTTCGTGATAATATCGTTCAATTCATGGGCAATCGCCGGGGAAACGGATATTTTTATGTTTATGTTCACGATACCCGCTTCCAGCCTGTTGACATAATCACCCTTAATTCTCACATCGGGCGACAAGGCCAACATATTGTTTACCTTTACACTATTGTGCCCCAACTCCACCCTGAAAGAAACTTTATCGTATTTCCGTCCAGGGAGGAACGGTACGGAAAACACATTATCCTCTGGCGAGGCCGATCGCGAAACATCCTTTTTTCCCGGTTCCAGCGTAACATCCTCAAGATCACAATCAAGCGCAAGCACCTTATCCCTGGCAAGGGCTTCCCAGTCCATACGGATATCCGCCTTGCGCGCGTACACAAAAAGCGCCCCCTCGTCCAGGGCGGCCTTCATATCGTCTACAATAAAACGCCCCCTGATATCCTTACTACATTTTTCATAGCTCACTTCCAGGCTGGTGGAATTATTGACGATAAGCACTATGATATCATCCATGAACATGAAACTCACGCAAAAGAAGAGGAAGATAGCTATCAGGACAAAGAGCACTTTGCTTAATGTTCTTTTCATATACCCATGCCAATGTTATCGGTTAAAGTCTTTCAAGTTCTTTCTCGAGCAGTTTTATTACGTCTTTTCTCTGTACGGCGCTATGGAATATCTTCACGACTTCCGGGTCGAACTGCCTTCCGGAATTCTTGCGTATCTCCCGTACCGCCACCGGTATAGAGAGAGCTCTCCTGTAAGGTTTCTGCGTAAGCATGGCCTCGAAAGTGCCGACCACTGATAATATCCTTGCCGCGAGCGGTATATCCCCACCCTTGAGCCCCTTGGGATAGCCTGTCCCATCGTAATTCTCATGGTGATAAAGTATTATGGGGATTATAGGTTTAAGCGGCCTGAACTTGGAAAATAATGACGCGCCCTTGAGCGGATGCATCTTAAGTATGTTGAACTCTTTTTCGGTAAGGTTACCTCTTTTCATCAAGAGCTTTTCAGGTATGCTGATCTGTCCCGCGTCATGGAGCATCGCGGCATATTGCAACATGTTTATCTCTATAGCGTTCATCTTGAATTTACGCCCGATTATATATATGAGCTTCATGAACGAGGCTTCCGCCCTTTTCGGCATATACGGCCGGTTCTGCAAAAGCTGGGCTATGCATTTGATACTACTCAGGGTCAGGTCCGTCTGCTGCTTATAAAGCTGCGCGTTCTTGATGGCTATAGCGGCCTGCTCCGACAGCGTTTTCATTATTTCCTGGTCATAATTCGAAAACCCTTTGCCGTCAAGTTTGTCGTAAAGCGTTATCACGCCCACGACATCCTCGTCCACCATAGGTACCGCCAGGTAATTACTCCCCATCACGGGGGCACCCTTCTTGACCGCTCTACCCGGGGCGTATTTGCCGATCTGCACTTTTTTCAGCCTTGTGGTCTTTTTCCTCAGGTCTATGGTGGCTTTCGGCAATAATAATTTTCTCTTCTTATCAACAAGTTTTATAGAACATCTGTTCGCCCTTATTATCTGCAGGGAAAGCCTGGCGATCATCGGCAGTAGGTCGTTCAAGTTAAGGGTGGACGTCATAAGGCGGTGTACCGTATGCACGGTCGATAACGCTATGGCGCGCGGCCGTACCGTCTTGTTTATCTCTTCCAGCTCGATCTCGCCCCTGACCTGGTCAACCGCCATCTCAGAAATAACGGATAGCAGGTGCAGCTGTTCTTTCCTGAGACTCTTCTTCATCCCGCAGAATACCATATATCCGGCGACCTCTTCCTCGTTAAACACCGGCACGCATACGCCGGCGTTGACCTCCCCACAAATAAATTCCTCGGGGCTCTTGCTGCGCGCCGACCTTCTCAGGCACTTGTATATTTTGGAGGAGTTGTGCCTTATGCAACTTTTTCGAGTTTTCAGAGCCTTACATGAAGCCGGCTCATTGTTCTTCATGGCCGGGCATTCCTCCGCGTCCCGGCTCAGTAGAGCCCAGCATGTAGCCCTTATGGCACCGGAAAAAGCGCTAAGGGTCTTGCGCAGGTCAGCGTTCTCTCGCAATTTACCAAAAACCACGGCTGTATCCACTTTCCCATCCCTTCCGTTTCAGACTCTTTCGTACGGTTCAAAGAATTTTTTATATTGATCCAGCGCGTACCTGTCGGTCATGCCGGCAACATAATCACATATGATCCGATGCTTCCCTCTTTCACCTATGTTCTCAAGCGCTTGTGGCGGCAACTGGTCAGGATCGTTACAATATATGCTGAACAGGCTTTCCAGAAAGCGTGACGCTTTCTTGGTCATGCGTATGACCCGGTAATTCTTATACAGTTTTTTGCTGAGAATATCCTTGAGTAGTTTTCTTTTGGCATTCATGCTATCGCTGAAATTCACCATTTTCTCACGGATACCGCCAAGGCCATCAATGCTATCGATCCCGCTGGCGGTGATCCTTTCAAGTGAACTGCTTATGGCGTCGGTCACCTGACGGTCTATAAGCGTTCTGATGATCTGGGCCCTTCTGATATCCTTGTCCAGACCGGGATACGCCTTTTCTATGTCCGATACCACCTCATCCCACAAAGCCAGGCCCCTAAGGTCCGTTTCCTCCAGAAGTCCGCTCTTGAGCCCGTCATCAAGGTCGTGATTATCATAGGCGATCTCGTCCGAGATATCCACCACCTGTATCTCAAAAAGCCATGGACACTCAATATCGGTGCTGGCTGCCCGGTGTTCATCGAAAGGCGTCGAGTGAGAGATTATACCCCTGCGAACTTCACGTGTAAGGTTCAGGCCCGGATGATCCGGATGCCTCTTTTCCAGAAGGTCCACGACCCTGAGACCATGCGTATTATGGTCAAATCCTCCGTGGGCCTCCATCAGACCGGCAAGCGTGTCCTCCCCGGCATGCCCGAAAGGGGTGTGCCCCAGGTCATGGGCCAGGGCTATGGCTTCCACCAGTTCCTCGTTCAACCTCAGGCTTCGGGCTATGGTTCGCGCTATCTGGGCCACTTCTATTGTATGAGTAAGGCGCGTACGATAATAATCCCCTTCATGGTTCACGAAGACCTGGGTCTTATACTCTAACCTTCGGAAGGCCGTAGAGTATATTATCCTATCTTTATCCCTCTGATATACGGTCCTGTAGGGGTGTTCTTCTTCTTTATATTGCCGGCCCTGGGACAAGAAGCTCTTCATGGCATAAGGCGCCAGGATCTCATTTTCCCGCTTCTCGATATCCTCTCTTCTCAACATATGGCTTTCCTCTCAAACAAGACGTATCTATCTTTAATGTATAATAACACAAAGTTAGCAAATCCTATAGAGAAAACTATGCACATATACCACAAAGTACGGATATTTATTACTTTTTTAAATTTTACAATATCTAAAAACAAAGCAACACGCTTAATTACACAAGGAACCGACGTTAACAATATATTGATCGACATACGATCGTCCGGAATATCGGTAAATGGGACAACAACGGTATAGGATATACTTGTTACCGGAAAGGGAACTGACATGGACAGAACGGCTATCGCTACCAGGAAAACGCACATCATCGCGCAAACGGACACCATAACATATCTTTTACACAGATCACGAATAAAAAAAACAAAAATGATACCGTATAAAGAAAGCTCGTACATATGGTCATTGACCCCGACAACGGCTTAAGGCTCAGCAAGAAAGGACCATACCGCTGGCAGCATCCCCCTCTATGAGTATGATACCCATGGAGCACGTCGCCGCCCTCAGTATATCCGTAGTACTACCGGGATTGAACAAAAGAACACCATCCCTGGTCTTATTGTAAGGCAGATGAGAATGTCCGAACACAATAACATCAACGCTATTGCCAAAAACCTGCGCGGCAAAATCCGGTACTTTCTCCGGAGCTCCCAGACCGTGTACCACGCCTATCCTTTTCCCGGCAACTTCAAATGTTATCTTCTCGGGAAGAAGTTTCCTGAGCTCTACGCTGTCCATATTGCCTTTTACCGCTTTGACAGGAGCCAGCTTTTCAAGCTCTCTGAGGACATAAGCCTCGGTTATATCCCCGGCATGTATGATAAGATCACATGTCTTCAATTCATCCAGCACCCTTCGGGGCATTCTGTCCGCCGAAGCAGGGATATGTGTATCAGCTAAGACCCCAATTTTCATATCACTATTTCGAACATGTTGTATAGGCGCATTATATGGTTAAGCTGGGCGATATCCCAGATCCATATATTGTGTTCTTTCGCGAGCAGGAACGCGTTCTGCTCTATGCCTTTGAGAGTTATAAGCACTTTTTTTACCGGTTTCCGGGAATTCTTGCACATCTTGACCGCCATAAGGTCCAACACATCCTGTTCATCAACCTTGTCCAACAGCTTCGCCCTGTATATCCATTTGGCGGTAGCGGTCTCCCCCACCATTTCATGGACATTACCTGTGGCATCGAGGGCCCCGACATGCACCTTGGACAACCCGGGCATTATCCTGCAATTGAGATTGAACTTTACCTTTTCGTTGGAGAACCTGTCCAAGAGCTCACGCATGGCACCTATATGCCCCTTAGATCTGAATTCCTGGTATCTGGTGAACTCATCCCCGACCGCCTTTTTGAACTCGATGTATTTTATATCCATATCATCTATCATGGAGCGCGTTTTGAGCATATATACATATTTCAACCAGAACTCGAACAGTTTATCGGACAGCTTATAGAACACACCACTGTTAAAAACAAGGTCCATCTCTATCAATTTTTGGAGTTTTTTGCCAAGATCACCATCCATCCGTCCAAGATCTTTATGTATGGCTTTCGCGGTTGAATTCCCTGAGGCCAGGGATAAAAGCAGCGGCAGGAACTTTTTCCTGGTCTTCTTCTCGATGAAAAAATTGATATTATTGGTAAAATACTGGTTAAGCACACCGCTGGATTCGTAGAGAAGGTCCGCGAACGCGTCGAGAAAACACTCTTTGGCCCTTACCTCGTCCTTTTTCTTCCGGTAATGCTCCTCGAAGCGCTTTGAGAGCGTCTCAAGATAGAACGGGTTGCCTCCCGTTACCTGTATGAGATAGTTCCTGATATCGTCCGCTATCTGCGTCTCCTGGACCTTATCCAGGATAAAAGAACGGGCCGTCTGGTCATCGAACCCACCAACCTCTATTACTTCGAAATTACCGAAAAGCAAAGAAAGCTTTCGGGACAGTATCTCCTTAAGCAGCGTTTTCTGTGAACTTGAAACGATATACATGGTGTTCTTTTGTGTCATTATATATCTTCCGAACACCTGGAAAGGACGTTTCAGCTTGAAATGTGACATGTTCTGGAACTCATCCAGGATAACTATACAGTTCTTCCCGGTCTCAGCCTTGAACACGGACGTAAGGTTCAAAAGGGCCTCATACGCGTTGTCCGTTCTTTTCGCCCCAAGGTCGGCGTAGATAGTGTCTATATGCTCAATAGTGACCGGTATAGTTTTCTTCGCTTCTTCCGCGAGAGCCTTCACGTCACCGTCGACCTTGAAGGCCATAGCCTTAAGGTATCTGTAAAGAAGCGTAGCGATGAATCGATCGCAGAAAACACGGAAATCCTCTCCATCAAGCTCGATATATATCGGCATGATGTCCTGGTCTTTGACGTTATTGAGGAAATGTCGGAGTATGGAAGATTTGCCGGCCAGCATAGGCCCGGTAAGTGCTATATTCTGCCTGTAGCCACCCTTGAGGGCGGTAACTCTTTTGTGAAGAGTTCCCAATATCTCTTCACGCCCAAAGAATTTTTTACCGAATACCGGTTCAATAAACATGGCTACACACGCAAGGCTTTATATCTTAAGGGGCGATGGCATTACAACAACCACATAACCCCGGATATTCTACATTTATATCACATTCTATTCACAAAACTGACCGGGTGTTACTATAACAGATATCCATCAGAAATACAAATTTTTTTTGCCCGTCTTTTGGGTGTTCCAGAACGGTTTTTTTGATATTTTTCTTGACAAAACATGCCGGATCAAATGTCACCATCTGGCATCCCTCATCCCCAGCGGCGGAAAGAAAAAATGTCGTTTTTCGGCAAAAAGTTAGCCCTTGGTTAGCCTTTGTACCGGGTACAAAAGTCCGATCAAGTTGTCCCCAAACTCCCCTTCAACCTGTCCCCACCACGCATAGTGGTTAGCCTTTGTACCCGGTACAAAAGCCCGATCAAGTTGTCCCCAAACTCCTCTTCAACCTGATTAGCCTTTGTACCGGGTACAAAAGCCCGATCAAGTTGTCCCCAAACTCCCCTTCAACCTGTCCCCACCGCGCACAAAACATTGAGTTTATCACGCATAGTGGGTTACACGCGAACACGCCTTATCCGGACGGATATGCCTCATGGCTAAGCGGCCTTGCCATATACGATAAATACGGCGTTAATTATCGGGACCGATGTGTAAGCCTTTGTACCGGGTACAAAAGTCCGATCAAGTTGTCCCCAAACTCCCCTTCAACCTGTCCCCACCACGCATAGTGGGTTACACGCGAACACGCCTTATCCGGACGGATATGCCTCATGGCTAAGCGGCCATAGCCTTTGTTGATAGCCTTTGTACCGGGTACAAAAGTCCGATCAAGTTGTCCCCGAACTCCCCTTCAACCTGTCCCCACCACGCATAGTGGGTTACGCGCGAATGCGCCTTATCCGGACGGATATGCCTCATTTAGCCTTTGGTTAGCCTTTGTACCGGGTACAAAAGTCCGATCAAGTTGTCAAGTTGTTAGCCTTTGTACCGGGTACAAAAGTCCGATCAAGTTGTCCCC
>JAQUQS010000023.1 GCA_028715965.1 Candidatus Omnitrophota bacterium
TTAAACCGGAGGAATCCCAACCCTTCCGGCGAAATGTCCGGGTCCGCGCCAAGTCCTCCGTCATACACGGGTGAAGCCGCGATCCGCACCCTGTCGTATCCTCCCGATATGCGGTCCGATACACGCCATACATATCTAAGGTTGGCGAAAAGCACCTGGAACCAGAGGATGTTCCCCGAAAATGAACGCGGATAACCCGCTCCTCCCGCGCAAGCCTTGTCCATCTCACTCAAGAGTTCCTCGGCATCGGACATGAGCCTCAGGTTATCCTCCCTGAATTCTCCCGTACCGTAGAACATGTCGGTCGTCAAATAGCGTTTATTCCTTTTTTCCAACTCCAGCATAGCCGAAGGCGTGAACGCGAGAACATCGACCCCGTTCGCGAACGCCTCTTCGACAAGGCGTTCGTTCGCGTCATCCACGAGAAATAACAACTCTTTTTTCGCAGATCTATCCGTCATTACCCGCATCCCCGTTCGTACCCATCTGGTGGACACACATTCCCGCGTATACACCGTTCTTTTTTACAAGCCCATCATGGGAGCCTTTTTCAACGATCACGCCTTCCCGGACAACTATGATCTCGTCAGCGTTCATCACGGTGGACAGCCTGTGGGCTATCGCTATTACGGTCTTTGACCGCGACAACGCCTCTATGGCGCCCTGTATCTTTTTCTCGGAATAGGTGTCAAGTGAACTGGTGGCCTCGTCAAAGATATATATGTCCGGGTCCCTGTATACCGCGCGTGCTATCGCGAGGCGCTGGCGCTGCCCGCCGGAAAGGTTAAGCCCTCTCTCCCCGACGATGGTCCCATACCCGTCCGGGAGGCTCATGATGAAATCATGTATATCAGCCGCCCTGGCCGCGGCCTCTACCTTGGCCGCGTCTACGCTTCCTTCCTCCACCGCGAACGAGATGTTCTCCTCGATAGTCCCGCTGAAGATAAAAGTATCCTGACTTATCAGCCCGATATGCTTCCTCCACGATCCCCTGTCGATCTCCCTCATATCCCGCCCATCGACCAGTATCTGCCCTCCGGTATTGGGATAAAAACCTATTATGAGGTCCACAAGGGTGGATTTCCCGCTGCCCGACCCCCCGACTATACCGTAAAAACGGCCTTTCTCTATCCGCATGTTCACACATGACAGCTTAAACCCGTCACGCGAATAGGCGAATTCCACGTCCCGGAACGTGATATCCTCGTTGAATGAAGCTACCTTTTCCCCGCTGGTATCGGCCGTCTTCATACGCAAAAGGTCAGTCACTATGTTCACCGACGGCAAAAGATGGGCTATCTGCAGAAAATTACTGTTAACCCCCGCCATTGATGTCATTATACGGTACGCGCCGCTCCCGAATACCGCTATGAGCGGCATAAGTTTTTCAGGACCGCTTCCGGATCTCGCGGCAAGAAAGAGACCGGCCAATATGCCGATGAGGACCGCTGTCTGCATGACCGGCGCGACAAGGTTACCCAATGTGGCGTTCCTCATGTATATACGCGCGCGTTTCGTGGCGGCGTCCGCGAACTGCGACTCAAAGAACCGCTCCGCGAGGAACGCCTTTACCTGTCGTATACCGGTTATCACCTCGGCCACTATCGAATAGGCCTTTTTCTGGAGCCGCGCGTGCTCTTCCGAGGACACATAGACTTTCGCCCTGGCAACTATAAGCGACAATACGGACATGATCACCATGAACCCGGTCAGGTAAAGCGTGGCCTTCCACGAGACAATGAACAAAGTAACGTAAAGACAAACGGCAGTAAAAAGGTGCCGCGATATCTGGCATGTATACACTATAGCGTCACCGGCCATTTCCGTATGGGTCATCTGCTTCTGCACGAGGTCCCCCGTACGGTTCCTTATGAAAAAATCATATTCCTGCCCCAGGTAGTTCTTGAATATCTCCACCTGTAACATCGTCCTCAATTTCTCAGATAAACGGTACTGGGAATAGAATGAAAGTATGATAAAAAGTCCTCTCACCAGGAAAACCAGGAACATCCCGAGAAAAACGAACATAAAGAAACTTTCCACGGTGATGTGGGTCCCTAATATGCCGTTCATACGCTCAGCGTAGGACGCCCCTTTCGTCTTGTCCTCTATCATGTTGATGACCGGGTACAAAAGGCCAATACCCGCGGCTTCCAGCACGGAAGCTATCGTTATTATCGAAGTAAGGAACAGGAGGTCCTTCGGTTTCAGGCGCAAAAGATGCGCGAGATTCCTAAGCGCTTTATGTTTCACGGTCTTGTCTTTCGTGGTCATCCCTGCCCCTCCAGAACGCTTATCGCGTCTTTGAGCTCACTGATCGCGCGTATCCTGGCGCATCCCAAGCTCCGAAAAATGTCCTCATTGCCCTCGTATATCCGGGCCACGAAATGGATATCGGAAGCGGCTGCCGCGTTCATATCACTTGAGGCATCACCCACGAACAGGGCCTCCTCCGGTAGCACCGGGTCCCTCTCAAGTATGTCCTTGACCGCCGCGTCCTTCCCGGTCGGCGCGCCATATATACGCGAAAAGAACTTTGTCATTCCCCTCCGGGCCACTATCTCCTCTATCTCTTCCTGAGGGGTGGCGGACGCCACATAGAACCTGTATCTGGCGGCATGCTCTTCCAGGAACTCCTTAGCGCCTTCTACATAAGGGGCTTTGACCACCTCATCCACCACAAGCTCCGAAAAACGTCTGCAGAGGCCCCGGAACGTATCGTCATCGAGTTCGCGTCCAAGGAACTCCCGGTAAAAATACCGGAACTTGTCATATCTTGAGACCCCGGTATGCGCTATATGGTATTCCACAACCTTGCGGGCGACCTCCGCCCCTTCGTTCTCAAAGAGCTTACCGAAGGCTACGGTCTTTATGTCCACGGATTCGGCCAGCACCCCGTCAAAATCGAATATTATGGTCCTTATCATGGCACTCTTTCCATACGTTAAAAGCGTATCTCCTCATTATCCCGTGAGATATTGATCTCATCGAGTATCTCCACCAGGCTCTGTCCGAGATCACAATATTTATTCGTAATGAGCTTTTTCCCTACACGAGGGATATAAGAATAGGGCGTCTGCTCGTAATGCGAACGGGAATCTTTCGGGCTGTAGTTAATCTGTATCTTCCCTCCTAGTATCTCGTTTATCATATCCAGGAGCTCATTGAGCCTCATCCTGTGGTGCCCGGTCAGTATCAGCGTCTCGCCGGAAAAGGACCCGTCCAGGACGTTAACGCATATCTCCGCCGCGTCCTTCACGTGTATATACTCCCTCACTTCTTTGCCGGTACCCTTGAACTCGATCTTGCCGGTCTTAAAAGCCTCTGTGAGGTAACGATGCACGCTGTTGGTCTTGTCCGCCCGGGGACCGTACAAAGTGCCGAACCTGAGCACGGTATGCTCAAGACCGTGCTTTTCATGGTATGCCTCAAGAAGCAGTTCGCACGCGTGCTTGCTTACCCGGTAAAATGACCCGGTGCGGCTGTAAACATATATAGTGCTCGCGAACACCACGCGCTTTACCCCGGCGGCCACGGCGGCTTCCAATACGTTCGTAGTACCCAGCACATTTATCATCATCGTCTCGTATGGCTTCCCCTGGGCCTCGTCCACATCCGCCATCGCCGCGAGATGATAGACCACGTCCATACCTTTCATGCTTTCTTTCAGGGACTCACCGTCCATTATGTCACCTATGAGCATATGCTGCCCCTCCGAGATGAACTTTGACGGTTTTATATCGAATATGTACACTTCGTGGCCGGCGGCCGTAAGCGCGTCCGCTATATGGCTTCCCAGGAAACCGGATCCGCCGGTGACCATTATCTTCAGGGTAGATTTTTTACCAGGCATATCATCTCCTTATCGCTTTTCAGACCGATCCCTTTTTTTCATTTATGAAATCCTTCTCGAAATCCTCCTCACATATCAGGAAATGCTTGTCCCTGTCGAATTCCGGAAGGGACATTATGTGTTCCTTGTAATTTTCCCGCATATCCGCTTCCGCCTTTTTACGCACAACATCCACTTCCCCGTCGCTGAAATCCGTCATATTGACCACAGTCCGCCAATACCCCTCGTATATACTGGAAAGATACGCGTCCTCGTCCTCTATCAGCCCCTGTTCTATCGCCATATTGTAGGCTACGGAACCCGGTAGCGGCGTAAATATGCAGAAACGCCTGCCCGGATGCCCCAGCCCCTTGAACATCTCGACCGTATCCCTCACCGTATCCTCGCTCTCCCCGGGATACCCGAATATAAGGGTCATCTTCAAGTGCAATCCGGCTTCTATCGTACGGCGTATCACTTCCTCTATCCTTTCCCTTGTTATTCCCTTATTCATCATCTTCAACATATCGGGGCTCCCGCTTTCTATCCCGAACCCGATCGAGACCAGGCCGTTCTTCTTATAATAGGAAAGCCTGTCGAGGTTTATAGTGTCTACCCTGGCCTGTCCATTCCACAATATCCCCCTCTTGCCGAGCTCCCCGGCCAGCGCGTCTATCATATCCTGTTTGAGGAACAAGAGTTCATCCACGAAATTTATGCCTCCAATGTCGTATTTGTCGATAAAGAAATCTATTTCCCTGAGTATGCTGTCGAGTGACTTTATCCTTATAGTACGGAACGTCCTGCTGCAGAAATTACACCGGAACGGGCATCCTCTCCCGGTGATCATGGCCATTACATGCGGCCTTTTCTGTTTTTTGTATAGTACCGCCGACTTATTGTGGATATAGAGCTTGTTGGTCCTGTAAATGTCCATACGGAACTTATCGAACACCGGCTCGGGGATCTCCCCCAGGTCCTTTATGAGCTCCCTGGGCTCGGTCTTTACGGGTTCATTGCCGTTCCTGTACGCTATGCCTTTTACCCTGGACGGTTCCCCCAGGTTCTCAAGAAGATCGATCGTGGTGATCTCCCCCTCACCTATCACGCAGAGATCAACGAGCATGTTCCGGAGGACCACTTCCCAGCTGAACGTCGCAAGCTGCCCGCCCACCACTATCCTGGCTCCCGGGTTGATATCCTTTACCAACCGGGAGAACCACTTCACGTACGCGTATTGAGTAGCCATGGCCGTTATCATCACTATATCGAAACTTTCCTTTTTCAATCTCTCCGCTACCTCTTTTTTGTCCCATTGATGGGCATATATATCGAATACCCGGGCATCATATCCTTCCCTGTCCAGGATACCGCTTATATAACCCAACCCCCACGGGAAATGAGGATCGAAAATATCCGGAGGACGCTTGTCGTCACCGGTCCCGAACGGCGGATGGACAAGGAGTATGCGAATGTCATTACGGCCCGTCACTTTTCCTCCTTCCTGAAAAATCCCCTCAAAAGGTCTCCCTGGAGGGAATCATCCAGCATCTTTTGCAACCTGCCTGAAAGCTCCGGCGACATGTCCAGGCTTTTCATCCGGCATAAAGTCGTTATATCAAGACCGTTACTCACCAGTTTCTCGCAGGAGAACCCGGATCTAGCGCACATCCCGACCAGGGCTTTTCTTGAAAATAGCATTATATGCCGCGCGGACTCGAACGTGCGATGCGCTTCTGTTCCCGTACCTTCACAATACCTGACAAGCACCGAATCGGCCGAAGGCACCTCTACAAGCATTAGGCCATCAGGTTTTAGGATCGACCGTGCCTTTTCCAGCAGCTTGAAAGGTTCATACACATGTTCCAGGACGCCCCACAGCATGACGAGGTCGAACTTCTCCGGCATATCAAGCTCGAATATATCCTTATTGATTATTTTCACGCCGAACTTCTCCCTCGCGTACTCGATAGCGAACTCATTGAAATCCACCCCCATGGCATCCCATCCGTTCTCCTGGAACACGCTGAGGACCTCTCCAAGCCCACATCCTATATCTATCACCCTGCCCGGCCCCTTGAAGAACCCCATCAGCTGCTCGTATTTCCTGCGGGCCAGGACATCCCGACGATAATCTATTGAAGGGATGACCTTGAATTTGAAGTGCTCTATATATGTCTCCCGGCTATGTATGCGGGTATTTACCTCACTGTTCAATCTTGGGGAACAATAGACCATGCCACATCCCGCGCATCTCACATATGAAAAACGTTTCTGGATGAATTGACGTCCTTCTTTTTCCCCGCAATTCGGGCAATCCACACGCTCAGAAAACTCCTTTTTCAGCCCGCCCAGGTCATCGAAATATCTGTCGAGCCCTTTTTCAAACCGCTCGTTGAGCTCGTCCACCATACCACTGGTCATTTTTTCGTCGACCGCGAAGAACCCTTTGTCTTTTTCGCTATTTTCCTTCATTTTTCTCCTTCGCACCCGTCAATCGCCCATATATCCTTTTCGACACCGCCATGCTATCCATACAAAGATCTTCCGAACAGAACCCGGAAGGAGGGTTGAACCTTCCTTCTATGATATTTTTAGTTTTTTCCACAAAGTCCTCATAGGACACGGCCCGCCACGGATCGATCATCCCATCTTCCGGCAGTATCTCTGTATCGCGACGTCCCGGGTCCATAAATACGGCTTGCTTGCCATGGGCTATGAGCTCGTATCCCATGGTCGAACAGAACGTGACTGGACATCCCGACCTGAAAGCCGCATCGTACGAGTTAGCGCAATGCTCGAGCCTGTGTATGTTCGTCCCGGACAAAAGCTCATCTTCCGGCCCGTATCCCCGGTAATTTGGATGGTGGATCACCGCTATTTTAAGTTCCGGGCGCTCTTTTGACAACCTGACGAGCCACCTGTACGCCTCATAATAATCGTCAACGAACGTAGAGTAAGCATCCAGACGGTTCGAGCCGTAAAAATTCACGCCCAGATACACTATATCATAGGCGTCTTCCGGCAATTCGTAGGGCCCCCTGTCCGTGAACCAGTGATACTCCATGAACATGGACCCGGCCGGGACCACCTCACCGATACGCGCCCCGGACCCGAAAGCCCGCTCCATGGTACGCCTGCCCAGGGAGAACAGAATATCCGCGTCATAATAGAACCCGCAACTCCCCAACTGGTATATGTTCTTCTGCAAGGTGCAGGAATACCTTCCTCCGTATTTCTGAAAAAGATGGTTCTTTATGGCGCTGGTCTGGTAATGTCGCTCCTGTATGCAGTATTTAGCGCGATTATTACGGAACAGCGACGAGTAATAAAGATACTGGTTCAGCACATGCCCGGATAGCGCGAAGACATTGATGCCCGTTACGGCCATGGTCTTCAGGTTAATCCAGATGCCTCCACATATCTCTTTCCGTATCGTTCCCAGGACGATCTTCACGTCATATGCCCTGCCGGTCGGCCTCAATGCCGTAGGACCGAATGCCGCTCCTATCCTTTTCACCGTGACAGCAAGGCACTTGTCCCTGCCGAACAGCGACATAAGGTTATTGAACCTCATATATTCGTCATCCGCGGCTATCCAATCCGCGATCAGTTCATATTGCCGCGGCCGGGACCGGTACATACGGGAAAATACAAGCATGTAAACAAGCGCCAGTATATGCCGTATAGCAGAAAAGAACGGCCGTCCGGGAAAGATCTTCCCGATAAAACCCGTCATCTTATAGTCATAGAAACGTTCGATATGTCGTTTCACCTGCTGTCTCACGACATTTTCGGGAAGGCCGTACATCTTTTCGAAATAAGAATACCATTCCGAGAGCTCTTCCTGCCCGGCGAACTTATCTATGGCCTTACCCAGGTCCCCACAGGACTTCGCGAAATCAGCGTCCCGGTCGTGCGAGAACTTCAGGAGTTCGTTCACTTTAAGCATTCCCCAGCCTTTTCTTATATATCATCTCGCAAAAATCGAAATCTTCCTGCCAGTCCACATCCATCGCGGTCAGCCTGTCCAGCACGTAAAAATACGGCTTCTCGCCCACACAAGAGCCCCAACGGACCATATCCTCTCTTCTCAGGATATTGACCACGAAAGGTAACGCGTACATCCCCTCGAGGTCCTGGGATTTCGGCCATGGCGACGGCTTGAAATTGACCGGCTCACCCTTGTAGAAGATATAATCCTTCACCTCATACACGCTTAACAGGCAGTCATGCTCCTTGCCCATGTCCCGGTACAATGACGCCGCTTTTTCATACACATCGGTCCCTGCGAGCGGATTGGTAACATTCACCCACGCTATATGCTCCCCCGGGACCTCTGAAGCTATATATGAATATACATCGCTCATGGGCACGTCACTGGTGGAATACCGGGGATCACGCGCGTGCGTGCCGAACCCCTTCTTCCTCGCCGTCTCCAGTATGCCCTCGCTCTCGGAAGATACTATTATCCTGTCGAAACCTTTCACGCCCTTAAGTTGGTCCAATTTCAATTCAAAAAGGTTCGTGTCATGGAACGGCCTGATATTCTTGCCTTTCACCCTCTCGGACGCTCCTTTTACCGGAACGACCGCCGTTATATCCTTGTTCATTTCCTCTCCTTCCAGGCAACTATTGATCTTTCCCTATCGACCTGTCTACAGATATACACGCGTCCTCGCCATACGCGACCTGGGGAAGCTTACTATACTGTTTCCCCCACACATCGCGGGACTCAAGCGTGATCTTCCTGCACCACATCGCGGGAGAGCTTGACGCCTCCCCCGGGATCCCCGTGCGTTCACTTAATATGGATAAAAGCTCTCGGGCCCTGTGTGCCTCTGGATATCCTAACGGCCTCCCGCATCCATGAGCGGTCAAGAACGGTTCCACTACGCAGAAAACAGCGTCAAAACCGGCGGGAAGCGTGTTATTGAAATGTTCCCAATCCATCACCCAGGCAACACCCTCGTCATCGTATATGATGTTCCCCACGAAAAAATCCCCATGCGACACCTTGAACCCGGCCGAGCCGAACACGTCAAGATAATGCATACACGCTATAGTGACACTTTTCATCAGGTCCCGTTGCCCGAAAGAGAAAGGTACTGTCTTTCCAGGCACATATGAAAGCGAGAGTTCACAATACGAGGGCCTGCGTACGTATTTTTTGACCACGTACCCGTCCTCCTTCCCTCGCGCCCTGCAATACCAGTTTATCCCCTCATGCTCCCTTTCCAGGGCATCCGCACCCTCACGCGACATGGCCTTCTTGGTGACATAGCGCGGATCTCCAGCCGCGTCGGTCTCGACCAGCGTACAATGCTGCCCGTAATGCTGGCAGTTCCTTATCATCTCCCTCATAGCTCCTCACCATCCTCGATCATGTCTTCGGAAAGAGGAGTCCCCCTCTTGATATCTTGGACGGCCTTCTTCCCCATGATCGCTTCCATCCGTGCCGGTGGAAGACCGTCAGACGGCCTTATCGACCTGATATTGCCCTCGCCGAACTTCTCGCCTTTACATATATCGGATACCGCGAAAAGCGACCTCCTGAAAGCCTTACTTCCTTCTTCCGACGGCGACGGCCCATAATGGACCTCCCCCAGGGCTTTTTCCACTGAACGTACGTTCTTCACGAGCTCCCTTAGCTCCTCCGGCTCCAGGGAAAAGAAACTGTCAGCAGTAGCGTCCCGCCGTGAAAGCGTAAAATGTTTTTCGATGACCTTTGCCCCCAGGGATACGGCGGCAAGAGCGACCATACTTCCCTCAGTATGGTCGGAAAGACCTATGGGGCATCCGAACTGTTCCGCCATATGGGGTATGGTCCTTAAGTTCATCTCCTCCGGAAGAGCCGGGTAACTACTAACGCACTTGAAAAGCACTATCTCTGCCGCGCCCGCTTCGGTGGCGGCGTTAACGGCTTCCCGGATCTCCTCGACGGTTGCCATGCCCGTGGACATCATGAGCGTCTTACCGGTAGCCGCAGCGTATTTTATCAGAGGTATATCCACCAGCTCGAACGAGGCGATCTTGTGTATGTCCACCCCGACCGCTTCAAGCGCGTCCACGGAAGAAGGATCGAACGACGTGGCGAAAAGATCTATTCCGGCGTCATTCGCGGCTTTCTTAAGCTCCCCAAGCCACCCCCATGGCATATATGATTTTTCATAAAGTCTGTAAAGGGTCTGTCCTCCCCACTTCGGGTGTTTTATCTTGAAACATTCATTCTCGCAATCCATGGTCAATGTGTCGGGTGTATAGACCTGGAACTTGACCGCGTCCGCGCCGCATTCCGCGGCGGTCCTGACCATTTTGATGGCCCTTTCAAAATTCTGGGCATGGTTCGCCGACACTTCGGCCACGATATAACAGTTCTTGATTTCGCGGAACTTCATGTTCATATCCTCTCCATAACGAATATCCTCACCTTTTTCCCTCCCGACACTCCTTCGCCCCTTGGTGAATACCCCGCTTTTTCGAACGCCCTGACAGAAGCCGGATTGTCCGGAAGTATCTCCGCCAGCACCTCTTTAACGGCCGGCGCTTCTTCCAGGAACCGTTCCGTGGCCTTCCTGATAAGCCACGTGCCAAAACCGCGGCCGAAGAACTCCGGATTAAGGTTAACGCTTATACGCGCCTCTTTTTGCCCGGTCCGATTGAACCTTGCCTGGCCTGTTTTGTCGCTACCGGTCTCCGAGATATAGATGGTAGAGGACCCGTCCGCGAGCTGGGCCGCGAACCATTCCCGGTGTTCGGAGAAATGTATCTCCCTGCTATCTATGCTCCGCTTTCTTACGTCAGGGTGGTTACGCCAGCGCCATATATCTTCGACGTCCTTTTCCTCTGCTGGCCTCAGCCGCATCCCCGTACTGTCCTCACCCGCCGCCTCGAACATCTTATCCGCCATTCTTAAAGCACCCTTGCCGTCCACCAAAGCCAGTCCGACCCGGCTCCTGTTTTCCCGTATTTCCCCGGGAAAAAGCGAAATGATCTTACTAGCGGCCTTTATATGTACATCCCTGTCTTCCGCGTTCCCCGCGTATTCTACAAATCCCGCGGCCGCCCACCCTTCGACATTCATTTTCTGGTTATCGGCGAGCCTTATAGCGACGGTCGGAAGCCCGGTACGGGCCAGCTCATGCAGGGTCTGGCCTCCTCCTGAAACGCATATATCGGCATCCATCATGGCCCTCACCATTTCTGCCGGGGAAAAAGGCTTGTCGGCTCCTGCGGTAGCGGTGATCTCCATACGCCCCCCCGAAAGACGATCGATCTCACCTGATATCCTCCCGGCCAGGGCCCCCCTGTCCGACCCTCCCAGGGTGATAAAAACCTTGCGGACTTCCTTCCTGATCTTTCTTTCCGGCACATCATAGAACTCTTTTCTCAGGAATATATATCCCGGCCCTAACCAGTAACGCACCCCTTTTTTCTCCTTATAAGGCATCTTCGTACCATAAATAGAAGGACAGACAACATTTCCCTCAGGGTAATCGATCCTGTCATAGTCGTCTATCATCACGACCTTCGTTCCCATAATGGACGAGATCCTATCATAATCCTCCCTATCAGCGCGGTAGGAATCCACAACAGCGAAGTTGGCACCTTTAAGCGCATGCTCCGGGCCATCCCCATCCCGAAGCCAGTCAAGCTCCGTGTATTCCTCTTGATAAGGCAATTTCATGCCCGGGCTGTCGGGATTTACGAAGATAGCGCATTCGGCGCCACGCGACATCAATCCATCCCGTATGGCAAGGCACCTTGTGATGTGCCCCATACCCCTTTCACTCCCGCCCTCGGTCAATATCGTGACTTTCATGCCTTCTACTTCCTGCACCCGGGACCGCACGCGTCTTTATGTACGTTCCCGTATTCCGACGCCTCGCCCCAAATATTGTCTTTCACCCATTTGCCGTTCTCCATCCTCCAGACCCTCGGGTCCCTGAAGGTATCACATACCGCGTCGAACTCATCTTCCGGGATGCCTACGTATTTCAGCCACCTCTCGAGATCCCGTCTCGGTTTTACGTGGTCATATTTACGCACCATCTCAATGCCTTCGGCCCGGGTCATTTTCCCCGAACGGATATCCTTACAGGAGTGGTCGGTCCCGCGGCCATAACCGAATTTAATGAATTTAAGGTAATCATGTATCCCATTCTCATGCATATCATCCAGGTTGGAGAACATGCGATAAGTGCGTTCGAACGGCTGCGCGGCCGGCCTCCAGCCGTATTTCTCCACCACAAGACGCGAATGTTGGTTGGCATCCCAGTTAACAAAATTACCAAGGTATATACCGCGCACACCGACGGCGTCTATCTCATCGTCAGTAGGGTATTGTCCCCACATGAGGTCCTTTGCGGACAGCCCTTCCTTAAGCTCTGGCCGGCCAAGTTTTTCCAGGCCTTCGTCGGTGAAGTCATGCCAATCGTATCCTCTTAACGCGTGCTCAAGACGGAACTTGGCCGTGAATTCCACAAAATCGTTGAGTGAATACATGCCTCCCAGATCCAGAAAACCGTGTTCCCCCCACATCATAAGGGGTACCTTGTATCGTACCGCCACCTGTATGGGAACGGTAAAGATCCCACAATGCGCGTGCCAGTTCATGTCTCCCTGGAGCTTGAAGCCCAAACGGTTCATCTTAATGAGCGTGTCCACCCCCGGCCGCACTATTATATGGTCACAGTCGAAGACCTCCCGCATCCGGAACAGGTTATATTCCCCTTCCGGCAGATAATTGTTGCCGTGATAGGTAACAAGGAGCGGTTTCAATCCCAACTCATGGATGGCCACATGCGTCTGGTAATAGCTGTCCTTACCCCCGCTCACCGGGATGACGATATCATAATTGGTATCGGAGCGATATTCATCGGTTATCTTCTGCAGCATCTTCCACCGGCGGTCCCAGTCTATAGATGACTTCATCTCGTTCACCCTGCACCCTGAACACACGCCGCTGTCGTCGAACGTGAGCGGAGTGGCGGATACCCCCGGGTATACGCATTTTGAGCAATATTGTATGGACATATTGAACTCCTGTTCCGTTATACGTCAAAGCCGGACATCTATACCGGCCCGGGCCATGGCCCTTTTCCCGGCCCTGTCCGTAAGTTCCTTGAAATGCCATATATTCGCCGCGGCCACCGCAGAAGCGCCTGCCTTTATCCCGTCCGCGTAATCCTCGAACATGGCTACCCCGCTACAGGCTACCAGGGGGATCCGCACAGCCGAAGACATATCACGTATAAGCCCCGTGTCGTAACCCGAACCCGTGCCGTCGCGCCCTATGACCTGGAGGAGTATCTCCCCCGCGCCCCTTTTCTCCGCCTCTATGGCCCATTCGACCGGGTCTAACCCCGTAGATTCACGCCCGCCGTCTATGAACACTTCCCTGGCGGAGCCACCTTCCGCCCTAACATCGATACTTACCACTATCGCCTGCGAACCGAACGCTTTCGCGCCAGCGGTTATCAATTCCGGTGTACGCACGGCTGATGTGTTTATTGATATCTTATCCGCGCCGTGATTTATGCACCTGCGCATATCCTCAACACTGCGTATACGCCCGCCCCACGTAAGCGGCATGAAGCAATTACGGCTCACGGCGTCAAGTATGGCTTCCGGCGTGGCTAAACCTTTTATCTTATGGTCCTCACGCCTCAGGTCGTATTTATCGCCACGCGTGATATCCAGGTACACCAGTTCATCCACGTTCCACTGGTTGAAACGCTCGACCTCATGCACGGGGTTACCTATTATCTGGTGTATCTTGAAAAGCTCGCTTCTCACCAGAAGCCCATTCTGCAACAACAGTACAGGTATTAAACGTTTTTTTAACATATCCCGCTCTTTTACATACTAAGAAAATTCTTCAATATGGCCAATCCGGCCTTATGGCTCTTTTCCGGGTGGAACTGGGTAGCCACGATATTATCCTTCCGCAGGCTGGCCGCGTATTCCAACCCGTAAATACATGTCCCCGTCACGACAGAGTCATCATCCGGTACATAATAATAGCTGTGGACGAAATAAAAAGCCTCGCTATCCCCAAGGCCGGCGTACAGGCCCCCTTCCTGCCGGAAGCTCACGTCGTTCCATCCTATATGCGGGACCACAAGTTCTTTTTCCGGGAACCGGACCACCTTGCCTGGTATCCAGTTAAGACCATTATGCTCACCATGTTCCGTGCTGGTACCGGCCAATAGCTGCATGCCCAGGCATATTCCCATGAAGGGTTTCCCGTCCGACAACACCTCTTTTTCCAGCCCTTCTATCCATCCGCCGGAGATAAGTCTTTCCATAGCGTCACCGAAAGCCCCTACTCCCGGCAGCACGATCCGGTCCGCGCCCTCAAGTTCCCGCGGATGTGACGCGACGTACGCTTCGGCCCCGATAAAGGTAAGGGCGTTGACGACCGACCTGAGGTTCCCCATGCCGTAATTGATCACCGCCACGCTGTCAGCCATCTCTCCGGGCCTCCCCGGGCCGGCCCATCGCCAGCCTGTCCGCGACGTTACCCATTCCCATAAGACGCAGGACGGTTTCGGCTTCCGCGTATTCCTCGCTAAGCGTCATGCCCATTTTCTTCTGCCTTATCCCTCCATTTATCAGCTTCAAGTGGGGCTTTTTCCCGAAAAGCTTCCTGATCTCTTCCAAACCGAAATATTCATTCACGGCGTATAATTCGTCATACACGCAGCATAAAAGAGCGTAATCCTCAGCCGTATCTAGTGTTATCCGAATATCGCCCATATTCCCTCCCAACGGTGCGTATAACCGCGATATCTTGAACCCTTCCGGTGCCGTGCGGTATATATACGGAGTAACATGTTCCCTGTCGTGCTGTTCTGTCGCGTTATTATACGCGCGTTCCATCGCCGCGAATGATATTACTTCCACATCAAGCCCGTGCGGATATGTCCTATCCAGGGTATTAGAAGTATATTCCGCTTTTTTTTCGATGTGGACGTTAATGGCGTCGTCCATGACCACCGGGTCGGCGCACGGGCAATCGCTCGTCACCCTAACAATAACATCCGCGCCGAACTCCCGGGCCGCGAGATAATAACGCTCAAGGACATCGTCCTCGCTTCCGCGGAAAAGGTCCGCTCCGCATCTTGCGGCTATGTCGGCTATTGGGTCGTCGTTCTCCCCGGTAGTCGTGGCTATTATCACCGTATCGATATTCCGCGTCTTTCGCGCTCGCCGTACGACCTGTTCCAGGACGGTCACCCCCCCGTTCCAAGGCAACTCCTTGAGCACTTTCCCCGGCAGCCTTGTGGATCCGGTCCTGGCTTGTATGATGGCGGAGATCCTCATCCTTCCTCCCTGAACACTTTAAGCACCACGCTTATGACCTCGGCAGTATCTTCCGCGCTCATTGAGGGATAAAGCGGCAGGCTTATTTCCCTTTCATAAAAATCCTCGGCCATTGGGCAAAGACCTGCGCTATAGCCCAGCCCCTCATAATACAGGTGTTGATATACGGGTATATAATGCACCTGGACGCCTATCCCCGAGCTTCTGAGCCTTGCGAATATATGTTCTCTGCGCGCCTTATACGCGTCCTTGAGGCGTATGGGATAAAGATGGCGGGCGGATCTCCTGTCAGGCCTTCCTGGAGGCGGATCGAAATATGGGTTCTTTTCGAACGCGCCGTCGTATGCCGCGGCGATACGTTCCCTCCGTTCCGTGAATACATCCAGTTTCCCGAGTTGCGAAACGCCCAGGGCGCACTGTATGTCCGTGATACGATAATTGAACCCTAGCGCCTGCATCTGGTACATCCATTCCCCGGCGGACCGCACTCTACCGGGCTTGAAATAAGCCTTGTCCTTTGTTATTCCATGGCTCCTGAACATCCTCAAACTATGTGCCAGGGACGCGTCGTTAGTGAGCACGGCTCCACCCTCACCCGTGGTGATGGGTTTTACCGGATGGAAACTGAAAATAGTCATATCCGAATACCGGCATGATCCGACCTTTCCGCCTTTGTATGAAGCCCCGAGCGAATGAGCCGCGTCCTCTATTACGATGAGACCCCGTTCATCGGCTATCTTCCTTACTCCTTCCATGTCGGCGGGTAGGCCCGAATAGTCCACCGGGATGATCGCGCGCGTTCTTTCGGTCACGCTGGCGGCTATCAAACGAACATCTATGTTTCCCGTATCTTTTTCAATATCGACGAACACAGGTCGGCCTCCGCAATATAATACACAGTTAGCGGACGCGACAAAGGTCATCGGGCTCGTTATCACCTCGTCCCCGCCGCTTATACCGGCGGCAAGGGACGCTATATGGAGAGCCGCCGTACCATTCGACACCGCTACAGCATGTTTCGCCCCCGTATAAGCGCACAAGGCTTCCTCAAAACGTTCCACGGCGGGGCCCTGGGTGATCCAATCACCTTCCAACACCTTTATGACCGCGTTAATGTCCTCGCGGTCTATATCCTGTCTTCCGTAAGGGATATATCCCATATCAACGCCTTTCTCTACACGCCTTCCGTTCCGCGCAGCCCCTCGATCATTTTTTGCAGGTCACCCACATCAAGCCATTCAGGGTTATTATCGCTCGCGTAACTGAACTCTCCCGGGACCCGCGGATACCTGTCATATTTCTTTACCATCTCCTCGCTCCTGTAGAACGGTGACCTTATGACATATACATCGCCCTCGTCCCGCGTATCACGGGCCTCATCCTGGGACACAAGTGTTTCATGTATCTTTTCGCCCGGCCTTATTCCTATATGTTTCAGGCGGCATTCCGGTTCTATCGCCCTGGCCAGATCCACCAGTTTCATGGACGGTATCTTAGGTATGAACACCTCTCCCCCTACGGATTCCTTGAGGGCCTTGAACACAAGGTCCCCTCCCTGGTCAAGGGTTATCCAGAACCTGGTCATCCGCTCGTCCGTAACGGGGAATTCCTTGATCCCGCGCGAAGAAAGGTCCAGATAGAACGGTATAACGCTGCCCCTGGATCCTACCACGTTGCCGTATCTTACCACCGAGAACTTCACCCTGTCCCCCGCGTACGCGTTCGCGGCGATGAATATCTTCTCGGCCACCAATTTGGTCGCGCCATACAGGTTTACCGGGTTCACAGCTTTGTCGGTCGATAGCGCGATGACCTTTTTAACGCCGGCGTCTATCGCGGCGTCCACGATGTTATCCGCGCCGTCGACGTTGGTCTTCACCGCTTCCGTGGGGTTATATTCCAGCGCCGGCACCTGCTTGAGCGCGGCCGCGTGCACGACATAATCCACGCCCTCGAACGCCCTGTAAAGGCGGCTCTTGTCCCTTATATCGCCAAGAAAGAACCTTATGGGGAACTCTGTCTCCGGGAAATCCTGGCCCATACGGTATTGTTTGAACTCGTCACGGCTGAAGATTATCACTTTTTTGGGATGATATTTCGAGAAGATCATTCTCGTGAATTTCTTCCCGAACGATCCGGTCCCTCCCGTTATCAATATCGTACTGTTATTCAGCATTTTTCCCCCTCTATGGCTCCTGTCATCTTTTTCTTTACCCATTCCATATTATCCCTGTACCAGGCTACGGTCCTGGTAAGTCCTTCGTCGAACCCGGTTCCCGGCTCCCATCCAAGCGACCGCGCCTTAGATGAGTCCAGGAAATATCGTATATCGTGCCCCGGCCTGTCCTTCACGTAAGAAAGCAGGCTTTCTCCTTTCCCCAGGAGGGCCAGGATAGCCTTTGCCGTATCTATGTTCCTTTCCTCGTGCCCGCTTCCCACGTTATAGACCTCGCCGTCATCGCCCTTGTCCATGATCGTAAGGATCGCCCGCACACAATCTTCCACATATATCCATTCCCTCGAGTTCTCGCCTCTGGCGTATATAGGCACCTGACGGCCCATTTCAGCGTTACAGATGACAACTGGCATGAATTTTTCGGGATACTGCCAGGGGCCATAGTTGTTGGAACACCGTATTATGACCGCCGGCAGCGAGAACGTCCTCGCGTAGGACTTGACGAAAAGGTCCGCCGACGCCTTGCTCGCCGAATAAGGGGAACTCGGGTTCATGGGGGAATCCTCCGTGAACATGCCGTTCTCTATGTCACCATACACCTCATCGGTCGAAATATGCACGAACTTCCTGACCCCGGCCTCACGGGCCGCGTTCAAGAGGTTAAGTGTACCACACACGTTCACGTCCGCGAAAAGCGCGGGTTCGTTTATGGAATTGTCCACATGGCTCTCGGCCGCGAAATGGACCACGATATCCACACCGCGCTCGAAGATCGAACGCACAGCCTCCTTATCCCTTATATCCGCCTTTATGAAACTGTACGCACTCCTGTCGGGCAGGTCCGAAAGACGCGCTACATCGCCGGCATAGCTCAGGCTATCCAGGTTATAAACGACGGCATCCGGCCTAGTCCGCAAGAGAAGATGTATAAAATGCGACCCGATAAACCCGCATCCCCCTGTAACAAGTATTTTTTTATCCATAAGGTTCTATGTCCTTCAACAAAGGCAGCCGACCGTCCTTTTCCGAGACCACGGGATCGGGGACCGGCCACGTTATCCCTATCTCCCTGTCTTTCCACAATATGCCCGCGTCATGCTCCGGAGAATACGGGGCCGTACATTTGTAAACTACTTCCGTATCGTCCTCCAGCGTGCAGAACCCGTGGGCGAACCCTTCGGGGACATATAACATAAGGTGGTTATCAGAGGAAAGCTCCATCCCGACCCATTTACCGAACGTGGGTGACCCCTTCCGTATATCCACAGCCACATCAAGCACACTGCCGGAAACCACCCTGACCAGCTTCCCCTGTGCCACAGGTTCTTTCTGGAAATGTAATCCCCTGAGCGTTCCGCGCGCGGACGACCTGGAATGATTATCCTGTACGAACTCCTTTACTATGCCCCCGGCCGCGAACACTTTCTTCTGGTATGTTTCCATGAAAAACCCGCGGTTATCCCCGAACAGCGGCGGCTCCACGAGAACGACATCAGGTATGGATAAAGGTATGAATTTAAACTGCACGCCCCACCTCTTCCCCGGCCACTCGCATAAGATACTCCCCGTACCCCGTATTTATCCCCCGGGCCGTCTCCTCCAGGTTTTTCCTGGTTATATACCCCATTCGATAGGCCACTTCCTCTATACACCCTATTTTAAGCCCCTGCCTGTCCTCTATGGTCTTTATGAAGACAGACGCGTCTATCAGGGAATCATATGTACCCGTATCCAGCCAGGCGTATCCCCTTCTCAGGAATTCCACGGCCAGTTCATCTTTTCTAGCGTATATGTTGTTTATATCCGTTATCTCCAGTTCTCCTCTCGGTGACGGTTTAAGGTCCCTGGCCATACGCACGACCTGGTTATCATAGAAATACAGTCCCGAAACGGCCCAACACGACTTGGGCATCCGGGGTTTTTCCTCTATCGAGACCACCTTGTTCATATCGTCCAGCTCGACAACCCCATATCGCTCGGGATCTTTTACGTAACAGGCGAAAATAAGCGCGCCCTTTTTGATGCCAGCGGCCCGCTGTAATATAGCCGGAAGGCCGGGACCATAAAATATATTGTCCCCAAGTATCAGGGACACACTGTCCTCTCCTATGAAATCGGCGCCCAACCTGAACGCGTCGGCGATACCGTTCGGCGTCTCTTGCACAAGATACCGCAGGGACACCCCAAGTCCGGATCCATCCCCCAAAAGGTCCTGGAACCTGGGTGTATCCTTGGGCGTGGAAATGATCAATATATCCCTTATACCCGCGAGCATCAGCACCGATAAAGGGTAATATATGAGAGGCTTGTCGTATACCGGCAGCATCTGCTTACATACGCCTTTCGTTATAGGGTACAAACGGGTGGCCGTCCCCCCCGCCAGTATTATACCTTTCATGATCATACCTCCCGTTATGTTGATCCACTCCGGTCTTTCTATACGTAGCTGAACCCGAACACCGTTACAGGTGCCGCGTCCGCGTCCTTAAGCATCAAAGGCGCCACAATAACCCTGTCAGGAACGTGCCCCACCCCGGAAAGCTTCATGTCCTCGACCAGGATGATACCCTTCTCAAGGAAGGCTTTATGGGCTTTCCTTCCCATTACCCTGTCGTTAAGGCTCGATATAGAGATCGTATCTATACCCACGGCCTTTATCGAGGGGCATTTACTCTTGATCCAGTCCGCCAGTTCGGGCAATATTACCGGGGACCCTTGGATGTAGGTCTTCTCATTCCTGAACTTCTCCATCCCCGTACGTATAAGCAGCAGTTCACAATCCACTGGTTCTTCCAAGAGGTCCGGCCCTATAACGCTTTCACCGGGCCCCGAGGGAACTTCCACCAGCGTTATCCTGTCGAAGACCCATCCTTCCGGCGGCATGTCCGACACCGTAGCTCCTTTTTCAAAAAAATGCCTGGGCATATCCACATGCGTACCGGCATGATTTGTCATGGAAAGGCGCATCGTATTACAACTATCACCGCTCTTAATGGACTTTCCCTGGACCATCTCCACCCGGTCCTCACCGCCATAAAGAGGCGTGTTCCCGTCCATGAGATGAGATAACAATATTATCCTGGCCATTCTTTACCGCCGCCCCTTCAAACCGTTTACCAGGTTCTTTACCGCCGCCAGTTCCATTTCTATCCTGGCATCCTCGGCATACGAACCGATATGCGGAGTGAGCACGGTATTGGCGCACTCCGTCAATTTCCCCTTGTAAGGTTCTTCCCCGAAGACATCCAGCCCGGCAAATGATATCCTGCCCACCTCGAGGGCCATGAAAAGCGCGTCCTCATCTATTACCGTACCCCTGGAAGTGTTGACTATAATAGCCCCTGGCTTGACCTTGCCGAACGATCCCGTGTCGAAAATAATATCTTTCGTGGAAACATGTACGGTCATTATGTCGGATATCTTGAGCAGTGTGTCCAGCGGCACCTTTTCAAAGCCATCCGTCCCGACATCATTCATGTCATGGAATATCACCCGCGCCCCGAACGCCCGACACAACGTAGCGACCCTCCTGCCTATCTGCCCGAAGCCTATCACGCCCACCGTCCTGTTCTTCAACAGGTTCCCCATGGGTTTTTCCCATCGCCCCGTCCTTATGTTCCTGTCCGCCAGGGGTATTCTCCTCAGGCACGACAGTATCAAGCCTAATGTAAGCTCAGCTACGGCATCTGTAAGTACGCCCGGAGTGTTCAGCACCATAATGCCACGCTCTTTTACCACTTCCGCGTCGATATTGTCCGTCCCTACGCCGACGCGTGATATCACTTTCAGACGCCCGGCTCCTTCCAGCGCCCGGCGACCCAAGGTCTCCGTGCCGGCTATCAGGCCGTCATACGCGTCTGACGCCAGGAAACCGGCTATCTCTTCGGCGGTAAGCTTGCGCCTGTGCGGGTTCATATCGTATTCCATGCCATTCTCTTTCAGGACATCCAGTGGCCGGGTATCTTTTTCAGCGAAAGTGCTGGTCGATATGAATATTTTCATATTGCTCTCCATATGCCGCTGTGGTCAGGCCGTGTCTTCCGCGGTCCCCGCGGCCGTATTTTCATCAGGCATGGCCTCAAGTTCCTTCTTGAGCGCCAGGTATTCTTCTTCTTTTTTCTTCAGGAAGTAATAGGTCAGCTGGACCTTTTCCTCAAAACCCGTTTTGGTAAGGATATATTTAACCTTCTTAAGTTTCTGGTCTCTTGTCGCGAAATTGCGTATCTTGATAAAGCCTTTTCCTATAAGCGCTTTCAGGAGGTAATTGGTCTTCCCCAGGGATATGTCCAAATGCGCGGAAACGTCCCTCTGGGTGAGATCGTCGGCGGACGAAAGGAGCCGTAGTATACGGTAAAAATCCTCTTTTATGTGGTGTTCATTCATTGAACACTATTATATTATAATGGTTATATATGTCAACCCTTTATGCCATTCTTTTCAACAGGATGAAAAACCAGAATTATCTTGAATTTTCGCGTTGTTAAAGATTATAATAACCATGGGTCAGGCCTTGCGCGATTTAAGCTAATACAATATCTTAAGGAAACGATGTCTCTCTTTAAAATGTTTAAAAAACCTGTCGTCAGGAACACCCTTAAGACCATCCTTGCCCTTTCTATATTGCTATATCTCTTTTCCAAGGTTGATCTTAAGACATTTTCATCAATAGCCCGGACCATAAAACCCGGGTATATCTCCCTGGCTTTGATCATAAGTTTCTGCAGTATGTTCCTAAGCTCTTATAAATGGCACCTGCTCTTAAGGTCACGTAATGTGCGGATAAACTATATAAACTCCACAAAGGCCTATTTTGTCGGTAATTTTTTTAATTCTTTCCTGCCGGGCACCGTGGGGGGGGACGTAGTAAAAATATACCGCCTGAGGGACACCACCGACAAGTTCGAGGATATATTCAGCACTACCCTTATGGACCGTTTCATAGGTTTCGTAGCGTCCCTCGTCATGATAATCTTCGCGGCGGTACTCAACCTGGGCATATTCGAGTCCAACAACAATCTCTTGTTCGTGATACTCATACTGAGCACCGTAACACTGCTTTTCCTGCTGCTATTATTCAATAAACCGCTGTTCAAAAAACTTGATTTTATCTATAAGCCCGCGTTCAAGCTGCTTAAATTCATGAACCTTGAGGAAAAATGCGCGCGGCTTTACAATTCCACGCATAATTTCAGGCACCAGATACCCGTACTGGCCGCGAATTTCGGGCTTTCCCTCGCGGTAAAGGTGTTGTATGTGGTCTTGTCGTATTTTGTCGGACTATCGGTGAACCTGGGTGTTGACCTGTACTATTTCTTTGTGTTCGTTCCCCTGGTGGGATGTCTTTCCCTTATTCCCGTATCCTTCAATGGGCTTGGCGTAAGGGAAGGTATATCTTACCTGTTCTACACGCGCGCGGGGGCCGAAATAGAGAACATACTCATCTATTCCCTGCTGACATACCTGGTAGCACTGGTCATAAGCATTTTGGGAGGCGTCGTATACGTCTACGAAGAGCTTACGGATAAAAAAGAACGGACCTGAGCTTTCTCCGCCGCGTCGGGTGGTCGTCAAAAATACTTTTCGACTTCCCCTACCGCTTCTTCCATCCTGATAAG
>JAQUQS010000024.1 GCA_028715965.1 Candidatus Omnitrophota bacterium
TCCGATCTCTTACGGAGGCCGGCGTGAACTGGTCGGACTTTACTACCCTTACGGAGGCCGGCGTGAACTGGTCGGACCTTCAGGTCTTTACGGAAGCGGGAGTGAACTGGTCCGATATACAGGATATGTCCATCGCCGGCATTAACTGGCGAGATCTCACTACGATGACGGAAGCGGGCGTTAACTGGTCTGATCTTCAATCCCTTACGGAAGCCGGCGTGAATTGGGTGGACTTCCAGACGCTCACGGAAGCGGGGGTTAACTGGGCGGACCTTAATCCTCTTACGCGTGCTGGTGTGAATTGGGTGGACTTCCAGACGATGACGGAAGCGGGGATCAACTGGTCGGGCCTTAAACCACTTACGGAGGCCGGGATAAACTGGACCGATCTTACTACGATGACGGAAGCGGGTGTGAACTGGTCGGACCTTGACGCGCTGAGCCGTACCGGCGTGAATTGGGCGGACTTCCAGACGATGACGGAGGCCGGGATAAACTGGTCCGACCTGACGCCTATGTCCGAGGCCGGGATAAACTGGCTGGATATGGGGACAATGACGGAAGCGGGCGTGAACTGGTCCGATATGCGCGTGCTTACGGAGGCGGGCGTGAACTGGTCTGATTTCCAGACGATGACGGAAGCGGGCGTTAACTGGGCGGATTTCCAGACCCTTACCAAGGCCGGGATAAATTGGGATGATATAGGGGTCTACTCAAAAGCGGGTGTTAACTGGGCGGATCTTACAACGATGACGGAAGCGGGTGTTAACTGGTCCGATATCACCATAATGAGCGAAGCGGGAGTTAATTGGATAGACCTGAATACTTTGACCATATCCGGGATAAACTGGAGCGATATACAGGTGCTTACGGAAGCGGGCGTTAACTGGATAGATTTCCAATATCTCTCGGAGGCTGGGATAAACTGGAACGATCTTACCCCGCTTACCAGGGCCGGGATAAACTGGAACGATATAGAGGTGTTGTCAAGGACAGGCGTGAACTGGGAAGACCTTAACCGGATGAGCGAGGCGAACGTTAACTGGGAAGATTTCGAAGTGTTGTCCAAAGCGGGCGTTAACTGGGCCGATCTTACTCCGATGACGGAAGCGGGCGTTAACTGGGTCGATCTTGGCGCGCTTACCGAAGCGGGTGTTAACTGGGCCGATCTCACTCCGCTTTCAGAAGCAGGTATCAACTGGTCAAATCTTACCGTAATGACGGAAGCTGGTGTTAACTGGTCGGATATGACAACCATGACGGAAGCGGGTATTAACTGGGCGGATATGACGGTCATGACAGAATATGGAGTGAACTGGTCGGATATGGCTGTTATGCTCGGAGCGAACGTGAACTGGGGTGATCTGGGGATATTGTCGGCGGCGGGCGTTAACTGGTCGGATCTCCAGACACTTACGGAAGCCGGCGTTAACTGGTCGGATATGCAGGTCATGACGGAAGTTGGGGTCAACTGGTCAGATTTCGGGTCACTTACAAAAGCGGGAATAAACTGGGTCGATATGAAACCTCTTACAGAAGCGGGTGTCAACTGGGCCGATCTTACAACTCTTACGGAAGCGGGCGTTAACTGGTCGGATCTTACGGTATTTTCCGAGGCCGGCATAAACTGGGCTGGGATGACGGCATTCACGGCGGCGGGTGTCAACTGGGACAATATTTCAGATCTTGCTGACGCGCAGGTAAACTGGTACAACATAGCTGATATGGCGGCCGCGAACGTTAACTGGTTCAATATAGAGAGTCTCGCGTCAGCGAACGTCAACTGGTATGTCATATCCACAATGGCCGATGCCGGGGTGAACTGGATGGACCTCGCGGTTATGTCGAAAGCCGCGGTTAACTGGGACGATCTTCAGGTGATAAGTACTTCCTCGGTGAACTGGTCAGACTTTAGCACTCTTACGGAAGCGGGCGTTAACTGGTCGGATATCCAGATGCTTACGGAAGCGGGGATAAACTGGTCAGATATGCAGGTAATGACGGAAGCGGGTGCTAACTGGTCGGACATACAGATAATGACGGAAGCGGGGATAAACTGGACGGATCTATCGCCGCTTACGACGGCAGGTGTTAACTGGAGGGACTTTACCACATTATCAGAAGCAGGCGTTAACTGGGCGGATCTTACTGTGATCACAGAGGCTGGAGTCAACTGGCAGGATCTGGTGGTATTTACGGAGGCGGGTGTAAACTGGATAGATCTCAATACGATGTCGACAGCTGGAGTGAACTGGGTAGATTTCACGACACTTACGGAAGCGGGTGTGAACTGGATAGATTTCAACACTCTTACTAAAGCAGGCATCAACTGGTCAGATTTCCAGGCCAGTACAAAAGCCGGCGTGAATTGGACGGACCTGGCGCCGATGACGAAGGCGGGTATCAACTGGGAGGACTTCCAGTCGCTTACGGAAGCCGGCGTGAATTGGACGGACCTGGCGCCGATGACAGAAGCCGGCGTGAATTGGTCGGATCTTACTGCACTGTCAGAAGCGGGTGTTAACTGGACAGATCTTACGTTATTGTCAGAAGCGGGTGTAAATTGGGAGGACTTCCAGTCGATGACAGAAGCCGGCGTGAATTGGTCGGATCTTGTGCCTATGACGGAAGCGGGTGTCAATTGGGTGGACTTCCAGTCGCTTACGGAAGCGGGTATTAACTGGTTGGATATGGAAGTATATTCCAAGGCGGGTGTTAACTGGTCCGACCTCAACACTATGACCAAGGCAGGTGTGAACTGGACCGACCTTACGGTGCTTACGGAAGCGGGAGTTAACTGGTCCGACTTTAATACGTTGACCGAGGCTGGGATAAACTGGAACGATATTCAGGTACTTACGGAAGCGGGCGTTAATTGGGTGGACTTCCAGGCGCTTACGGAAGCGGGCGTTAACTGGTCGGACCTTGCTCCACTCACGGAAGCTGGGATAAACTGGAACGATATCCAGGTGCTTACGGAAGCGGGCGTTAACTGGGAAGATCTTAATAGAATGAGCGAGGCGAACGTTAACTGGGCGGACTTCGAGACATTTTCTAAAGCCGGTGTTAACTGGTCCGACCTTGCTCCACTTACGGAAGCGGGTATTAATTGGGCCGATATGACGGTCATGACGGAAGCGGGGGTCAACTGGCAGGACCTGAAACCGCTTACGGAAGCGGGAGTTAACTGGTCTGATATGACGGTTATGACGGAAGCGGGCGTTAACTGGTCGGATCTCCAAACGCTTACTGAAGCGGGAGTCAACTGGTCTGATCTTCAGGTCCTGACGGAAAGAGGTGTTAATTGGTCGGACCTCGAGGTCATGACGGAAGCCGGCGTTAACTGGTCCGATTTCGGGTCTCTTACAAAGGCAGGAATAAACTGGACGGATATGAAGCCTCTTACGGAAGCGGGCGTTAACTGGTCTGACCTCCAGGTGCTTACGGAAGCGGGCGTTAACTGGTCCGACATTACCGTATTTTCTGAAGCGGGTATTAACTGGGCCGGTATGTCGAGTTTCGCGGCGGCGGGTGTGAACTGGGACAATATCTCGGACCTCGCCGACGCGCAAGTCAACTGGTACAACATAGCCGATATGGCTGAGGCGAACGTCAATTGGTTCAACATAGAGAGCCTTGCGTCAGCGAATGTTAATTGGTATGTCATATCCACAATGGCCGACGCCGGAGTGAACTGGATGGACCTCGCGGTTATGTCGAAAGCCGCGGTTAATTGGGACGATCTTCAGGTGATAAGTACTTCTTCGGTGAATTGGTCGGATCTTAGCACCCTTACGGAAGCGGGCGTGAACTGGGCGAATATTCAGACCCTTACGGAAGCGGGCGTAAACTGGTCCGATCTACAGAACCTTACGGAATCCGGGGTGAACTGGTCAGATATCCGGGTGCTTACAGAAGCGGGCGTAAACTGGTCCGATTTCCAGGCTCTCACGGAAGCAGGAGTTAACTGGTCGGATATGTCAGTTATGTCAGGCGCTGGCGCGAACTGGTCCGATCTAAGTTATCTTACGGAAGCGGGGATTAACTGGTCGGATATGCAGGTACTTGCGGAGACAGGTGTAAACTGGACCGATATAAGAATAATGTCGGAAGCAGGGGTAAATTGGAACGACCTGACGTCACTAACGGAAGCAGGCGTGAACTGGTTGGATCTCGTGCCTCTTACGGAAGCGGGCGTCAACTGGTACGATTTACAGACCATGACGGAAGCGGGCGTGAACTGGGCGGATCTCGCGCCGCTCACGGAAGCTGGTGTTAACTGGTCCAACCTTACGACACTCACGGAAGCGGGCGTCAACTGGTCCGACCTTACGACACTCACGGAAGCGGGCGTCAACTGGTCTGATATCACTGTACTCACGGAAGCTGGTGTTAACTGGTCCGATCTTGTGCCTTTTACGGAAGCGGGCGTTAACTGGTCCGACCTCCAGACGCTTACGGAAGCTGGAGTGAACTGGTCCGATCTCGCGCCGCTCACGGAAGCGGGAGTCAACTGGTCGGATATGACGGTAATGACGGAAGCTGGAGTGAACTGGTCCGATCTCGCGCCGCTCACGGAAGCGGGGGTCAACTGGGGAGATCTTACGGTAATGACGGAAGCTGGAGTGAACTGGTCCGATCTCCAGACTCTTACGGAAGCTGGAGTGAACTGGTCCGATCTCCAGACGCTTACGGAAGCGGGCGTCAACTGGTTCGATATGCAGGCTTTGACGGAAGCGGGTGTCAACTGGGCCGACCTGGGAGCCATGACGGAGGCGGGTGTCAACTGGTCCGACCTCGCGCCGCTTACAGAAGCGGGTATAAACTGGTCCGATCTCCAGGTCTTTACGGAAGCGGGTGTCAACTGGTCCGACATGCAGGTCATGACAGAGGCCGGTGTCAACTGGAACGGATTGTCTTCTCTCTCGGTGTCCGACGTCAACTGGGACGGCCTTTCTATAATGACGGCGGCCGGAGTGAATTGGCAGAATATCTCCACCATGACCAACGCCGGCGTGAACTGGGAAAGTATGTCAAGCCTCGCGGCTTCCGGCGTGAACTGGGACAGCATATCGGCTATGGCGTCCGCCGGCGTGAACTGGGACGATCTTTCTAACCTGTCCGGGGCCGGCGTGAACTGGGAAGATTTTGAAGTGATGAGCAAGACGGGAGTCAACTGGACCGACTTGAAGATAATGTCCGAAAACAATGTCAACTGGACCGATATATCCTCAATGAGCGCGGCTGGTGTTAATTGGGGAGACCTTACGATCCTTACGGAAGCCGGTGTTAACTGGGGGAACCTTACTACGCTTACGGAAGCGGGAGTTAACTGGTCAGACTTTAATTCCCTTACAAAAGCGGGTGTTAACTGGAATGATTTCCGGACGCTAACGGAAGCAGGGATAAACTGGATAGATCTCGAGACCCTAACGGAAGCCGGGATAAACTGGGAAGATTTCCAGGCGTTAACGGAAGCGGGCGTGAACTGGGTCGACCTTTCTCCTCTTACGGAAGCCGGGATAAACTGGGAAGACCTGGAAGTGGTGACAAAGGCCGGGATAAACTGGCAGGACCTGCAGGCAATGAGCGGCGCGAACGTGAACTGGGCCGACATGGAAACGCTTACAAAGGCGGGCATTAACTGGGCTGACATGGTACCGTTAACGGAAGCGGGTGTTAACTGGGAAGACTTTACGGCACTCACGGAGGCCGGTGTTAACTGGTCGGACATGGCGGTTATGGCGCAGGCGGGCATAAACTGGTCCGATGTCGGGGTACTTACGGAAGCGGGGGTCAACTGGTCCGATTTCCAGACGTTGACTGAAGCGGGCGTGAACTGGAACGATATCCGGGTCCTGAGCCGGGCCAATGTGAACTGGTCGGACATGCAGACGCTTACGGAAGCGGGAGTTAACTGGTCCGACCTGGGGGTATTGAGCGCCGCAGGGGTTAACTGGTCGGACCTTACGATAATGACGGAAGCGGGTGTTAACTGGGCCGACCTTAGGCCGCTTACTATGGCAGGCGTGAACTGGGACGATCTCCAGGTGCTTACGGAAACGGGTGTTAACTGGACCGACCTTCAGGTACTTACCGCGGCGGGGGCGAACTGGTCCGACCTGGCGATACTTACGGAAGCGGGCGTGAACTGGTCAGATTTCCAGGTGCTTACGGAAGCGGGTGTGAACTGGGCGGATCTCGAGACCATATCAAGGACGGGTATAAATTGGTCCGATCTCGCGCCGATGACGGAAGCGGGCATAAACTGGTCAGATTTCCAGACATTGACAGAAGCGGGTATAAACTGGTCTGATTTCGATGTAATGACGAAGACCGGGATCAACTGGGCTGGGCTGGAGGATTTTTCCGCGGCCGAGGTCAATTGGTATAACATAGCGGCCATGACGGAAGCCAACGTCAACTGGTTCAACATATCCAACATGGCGGCGGCGGGAGTCAACTGGGACAGTATGTCGGATATGGCCGGCGCGGATGTCAACTGGTTCAATATATCGCTAATGACCGACGCGGGTGTGAACTGGGAGAACATGGCCCAGCTGGCTTCAGCGGGGGTCAACTGGGACAGTATTTCCCGGATGGCAAGTGCCTCGGTCAACTGGGAGGACTTGCACGTTATGACGGAGTCAGGTGTCAATTGGGATGATTTCCAGGTGCTTTCAACCCGGGGCGTGAACTGGGCAGATTTCCAGGCCATAAGTAACGCGGGGGTCAACTGGGGAGATATCACGGTGCTTACGGAAGCGGGAGTGAACTGGTCCGACATCAAGGTCATATCGGAAGAGAATATAAACTGGATGGATATCGGGGAACTTTCTGGTGTGGGCATCAACTGGTCCGACTTCGAGGTACTGTCCAAGACCGGGGTCAACTGGTCGGATGTAAGAGTCCTGACGGAGGCCAATGTCAACTGGTCCGATATACAGGTACTTACGGAAGCGGGTGTGAACTGGTCCGACCTCGAGTATATGAGCCGCGTATCCATCAATTGGGCGGACATGACCGTATTAACAGAGGCGGGAGTGAACTGGTCCGATCTCACGACTTTCACCGAGGCGGGCATCAACTGGGCGGATATCCAGGTGATGAGCGACTACGGCATAAACTGGGGAGATATATACGTGATGAGCGAGACCGGAGTGAACTGGTCCGGGATACAGGTAATGAGCGAGACCGGAGTGAACTGGTCCGACCTGAACACTATGTCCCGGTCCGGGGTGAACTGGTCTGATCTCCAGATGCTCACGGAGGCTGGTGTTAACTGGGATGACCTGACCGTGCTTACTGAGATGGGCGTTAACTGGACCGACCTTAATAACATGAGCGTTGCGGGAGTGAACTGGAATAACCTTGGGGTTATGACGGAGGCCGGGATAAACTGGGGCGGCCTGGCGGGTATCGCGACCGCGGGCGTTAACTGGGATAACATCGCGCAGATGGCCCAGGCCGGTGTTAATTGGTATAACATGGCGGTCATGGCGGACGCGGGAGTCAACTGGGAGAACCTTTCCGATCTCGCGTCCGCGGGTGTTAACTGGACCAGTATATCGCAGATGGTCGATGCCGGCGTTAACTGGTTCAACATGAAAGACCTTTCCGAAGCGGGTGTCAACTGGTTCAACATATCCAACCTCGCGTCCGCGGGTGTTAACTGGGACCAGATGGCCATTATGGCCGAAGCGGGCGTTAACTGGGATGATCTCAGGGAAATGAGCGTTGCCGGTGTTAACTGGTCAGATGTGGGAGTGATGAGTGAGGCGAACGTGAATTGGACCGACATTGACGTGCTTTCCAGGACCGGGGTGAACTGGCTTGATATCGGGGTTCTTTCGGATGAAGGTATAAACTGGTTGAATATCGGGGAATTGACCGACGCGGGTATAAACTGGACGGGCTTCGAGGTGATGAGCAAGCAGGCGGTCAACTGGGCCGACCTTGAGGTCCTCTCCAAGGCGGGGGTCAACTGGCTTGATTTCAACGCCTTGACACGAGCGGGAGTGAACTGGGATGATATTCAGGCCATGAGCGAGACAGGCATAAACTGGTCGGATCTTGTGCCACTTTCGGAAGCGGGCATAAACTGGGTAGATATGCAGGTGATGTCGGAAGCAGGCGTGAACTGGGTCGACTTTACGCCGCTTACAGAAGCGGGCATAAACTGGTCGGATATAGAGACCCTGACCAAGGCGGGCGTGAACTGGTCGGACTTGAGCAACCTTACGGAAGCGGGCGTGAACTGGTCGGACTTCCAGGTAATGACGGAAGCGGGCATGAACTGGTCCGATATCGCGGTGCTTTCGGAAACAGGCATTAACTGGGAGGATATTTATACCATAGCCAGTTCCGGAGTGAACTGGAACGATATAGAAGTGATGAGCAAGGCAAATGTTAACTGGTCTGATCTCCAGACGCTCACGGAAGCGGGAGTGAACTGGTCGGATCTCGTGCCACTTACGGAAGCGGGTATAAACTGGATAGACCTTACGACGCTCACGGAAGCGGGAGTGAACTGGGCCGATATCCAGGTGCTTACGGAAGCCGGGGTCAATTGGGATGACCTCGAGACCATGACGGAAGCGGGCGTTAACTGGGATGACTTCCAGACCATGACGGAAGCGGGAGTGAACTGGTCCGGGATGCGGTCGCTTTCTATCGCGGGAGTGAACTGGGAGGGGATTTATAACCTGGCTGGAGCGGGAGTGAACTGGTTCAATATCGCAGAACTTACGGACGCGGGTGTTAACTGGAACAACCTTCAGGACCTGTCGGTATCGGAGATCAACTGGCATGACCTTGCCACGATGTCCGGGGCCGCGGTCAACTGGAGCAATATATCCAACCTGGCCGGAGCGGGTGTCAATTGGGACAACCTTTCCGATCTTTCGGTGGCGGGCGTTAACTGGAGCAATATTTCCACCATGGCGGAGTCCGGCGTGAACTGGCATGACCTGAAAGTGCTTACGGAAGCGGGCGTTAACTGGCTTGACCTTAACGCCATGACCCTCACGGGAGTGAACTGGTCGGATATAATGATGTTGTCGGAAGCGGGAGTGAATTGGTCCGATTTCCAGACGCTTACGGAAGCGGGAGTGAATTGGGCTGATATACAGGTCTTGAGCGAGACCGGAGTGAATTGGACGGATATAACGACACTTACGGAAGCGGGAGTGAACTGGTCAGATATAGATGTCATGTCCAGGACAGGTATCAACTGGGGTGATATCGATATCTTGACGAAGGCCGGGATAAACTGGGAAGATATAACGACGATGACGGAATCGGGGGTCAACTGGCTTGACCTTAATACGCTCACGGAAGCGGGAGTGAACTGGGCAGATATATCAACGCTCACGGAGGCGGGAGTGAACTGGGCGGATATAGGGACCATGTCGGAAACCGGCATAAACTGGGCCAAAGTGGATGAGATAACAACTCTAGGCATAAATTGGTCCGATATCAGCAATATGTCCGCGGCAGGCGTGAACTGGCTGGATGTCGCGGACCTTACGGTCGCGGGAGTGAACTGGTCCGACATCGCGGATATGTCGACAAAAGGTGTTAACTGGACCGATCTCGACGTAATGTCGGGAACCGGTATAAACTGGTCCGATGTCAGCAATATGTCCGCGGCGGGCGTGAACTGGGAGAACGTCGGGACGATGGCCGCGGCTGATGTTAATTGGGTGAATATATCCATAATGAGTTCGGCGGGCGTGAATTGGCAGAACATATCGGATCTTTCGTCGGCCGGTGTTAATTGGGAGGACTTACAGGTCATGACGGAAGCGGGTGTTAACTGGGAAGACCTCTCCATGATGACGGGCCAGGGTATAAACTGGACCGATCTGCACGGCCTGACGGTGTCCAATGTGAACTGGACGGATCTGGCGGCCATGACGTCGGCAAGCATAAACTGGTATGAAATAGCCGAGATAGGCGGGAAGATAGACGAAGTGCTCGATATCGTTGACGGACTGGAGACCACGATCGGGAACAAGGATTCCGTGAGCGAGAATACTTTGTTCGGCCTGGTGAAGAAAGTACAAAGCTATGTGGCCGTCATAAACTGGGATAGTGTCGAGTCGCTGGACGAGGCTGTCGCGGCGATCGAGCAGACGCTGGGGACAACCACCGATACCGCGGACGACGATACGCTTTTTGGTGTCATAAACGATATAGAATCGTATTCAAGGCTTATAGGTACGGCGGATGACCCGACGTCCGAAGAGACGCTTTTCGGGAGGATACGCCAGGCGAAAGGATACAGTAGTGACGCGTATAACGAGATAGTTTCGGTGAGGGAGGAACTGGGCTCCGAGGGTAAGGACGTTAACATATACAACTACATAGAAAAGATGAACGCGGTCCTTTCCAACATACAGAAAGTTACCGAGACCATGCCCAAGAAAGAGGATACGGAAGACATAAAGAAGCGCATAGTCGACGCCATGGTCAACGCTGTTAATGAGTCGGCCAAGTCGCTCGGGCTCAAGATAGATTCCATTGCCTCGCTAAGCGAGCAGGAAGCCGCGAGCCAGACGACGGTAGAGAATAAGGTCAAAGAGATTAAAGCGATGCTTGAAGTTATGCAGAAAGCCCGGGAACAGGATAATGTGGTCATGAAATCCTGGTTTGAGCTCGATTGATGTATGTCAAAATTTTAGGAGGCAGACCTTTTCCATGAGAAAAGAACGTATTCTATCAGTGTGCCTGTTGTCGCTGTTCTCCGTTCTATGTCTGACGCCATGCGCGTATCCCGATGTGGCGGCTAAAATAGTCGTGGCTAACCCCTCTGACACGGAGACCAAGGACGTCCCCGTGGAGTACCACCTTCCGCCCGAAGTAAAAAAAGAAGATATCCTGGATACGGGTGGGCTCAAGGTGGATTACGACGTCACAAAATCCACTTATTACGTGCACGGTACGGTCAAGATGGATCCCAAACAGGTGCAAACCCTGAAAATAGTCATCCGTGACGTGTGGAACATCTCACCCGAGAAGTTCGATGAGCTTTATGGCATTCTTGACCAGAAGACAGAGGATGCCTCCGGGGAGAACATGGACCAGGTGACTCTTATGTCCAAGGCCATAAGGGCCCGCCTTGATGCCATAGCGAAATACCAGGAGGACGCGGCGAGTGACGTTGAAAAACGGATGGAGATGTATTCAACCAACCTGTCGAGGCTCCAGCAGATCAAGAACGATATATTCGCCATTGATACGATCAAAGACACGAAACAGAAGGAATCCGAGGAAAAAGAGATCATTTCCCTTGTTATAGAAGGGGAGAACATCTCCGACAAGGAACTTGACCTGCCGCTTACGTATTATCTTCCTAAGGAGATCATTCCCCAATACATAGAGGATGCCGGCGAATTTGAGGTCAAACATGATCCCGAACGCGACCAATTCTACCTTTCCAAAAGGGAGTCTTTCAAACCCCACGAAACAAAACGTTTTCAGGTGAAGATCAAGAACGTATGGATCATACCGGAGAAACAGGTGAACGGGTATGTGCAGGAAGCGGGCGAGCTGAACGATAACCTCAAGGAGACACCTTCAGGAGAAATAGCGCAGGTCCTTTATGACTCGATCGTCAAGAACGCCAATATAATACTCGAATCCCAGAAAAAAGCTCAGGACGTCAAAGGCTACATAGCTACTTACAGGTCCAACCTTAAGATATTGAAGTTGATCGAGGATGACCTGGAAAAAATGAGGGCGCTCAACAAACAGGAAAAACCCGAAGAAAAACAGGAAGGCATCCGTAATATCCTGAAGGAACTGGATTACCTGGAAAAGATACGTAATGCCTCCAACAAGATATTCAAGGACAAAGTGCAAGAGGGAATGGTGTGGAGGATCATCCTCATAGTGGTAATATTCCTGGTGAGCCTTACCGTGATATTCTACCTGATATGGTTCACTAATATGCGCAGCGGCGTAAAGAAACCAATGACCGCGATCGGGGAAAAGAAAGACAAAGTGAAGGTGGAAAGATCTTCAGAGGACGAAGAGTAGATAAAATACCGGAGGTCTGTATAGTCGGCTCTATGGTGAAAAGATCCCTGTTAGCATTGTTCTTGCTCAACTTGCTGGTCACCCTGTCCATGGCGGCCGATAAGAAGGACGAAGAAAGGGTCATTGCCCTGGTTATTGAGACCGAGAACAATCAGATGGTGCCGGTGTCCAAGCCGGTCAAATATTACCTGCCGGAAGAGATCATCCCGCGGCATATTATCGATAACGGCGGGTTCGAAGTGCTTCATGACCAGGAATACGACCAGTTCTATCTTTTCAGGGAAGAGAGATACGCTCCGGAGGAAAAGAAGGAATTCAAGGTCACTGTCCGCGACGTCTGGAACGTATCGCTGGATATCATAGAAAGGTACCGGAAAGAGGCGGAAGGTATAACCGAATTCCTTAAGGATACGAGTTATCACAACGCCGCCGAAGTGCTTTACCGGGCTATCGAGCGCAACTCGGAAAATATCATTATCTCCCAGAAAAGGTCCCAGAGCATCAAGGACCATATCGCCCAATACCGGGTAAATGCCGGGCGGCTGGAAACCGTCGAAGAAGACCTCGACAAGCTCCGGGAACTCCGGAAAAAACGAAAATTCCGCGGGGCCGAGAACGCGGGAAAGAACCTGTTCTGGAAGATAGTGATACTGGTCTCGGTGTGGAGTTCTTTTATCGGGATACTTACCTTAATGGTCATGAGAAAAAAGAGGTCGGACCGGGCCAGGGAGGGGACTAAGGGCAGGGGCTAAATTTTGCAATACAGGCCTCCATAGTGTAAAATTGGTGTGAAAACGGATATTAATATTATAAATAAAGGGCAAATGCATGGGTCCATTACAATATAAAGAATACGGAAAAGTCACCCAGATAAAGGGTTGTATCGTTACGGTTACCGGCCTCGATAACTGTATCAGCGGCCAGCTTGTGCATTTTGGTTACGGTACGGAAGGTATTATCATAGGGTTTGACGCGGATGAGGCCCAGGTACTGCTTGTGAAAGAGAAGAAAGCGCTTAAGACCGGAGATAAGGCCGAGCTTACCCTGGAACCATTCAATACCCCTGTAGGGAAGAACTTTATAGGCAGGATAGTCAATCCGCTGGGAGAGCCGCTAGATGACCTCGGCCCGATAGTGCCGGATGACTATTTTCCCATATTTCCCGATTGCCCGTCCGTTATGGACAGGGGCGGGGTGGAAGATACCCTGGAGACAGGCATTAAAATAGTCGATGCTATGCTTCCTATCGGTAAAGGCCAGAGACAGCTTGTCCTTGGGGACAAGATGACAGGCAAGACCACTATATGTACGGACACTATCCTCAACCAGAAAGGCAAGGGGATAATCTGTATCTATTGTTGTATAGGTAAGTCCAGGTCGGCCCTTGAAAGAGTGATCAACCTGTTCAAAGAGAATAACACCTTTGATTACACGATAATAGTGGCGGCAATCGCGGGGACCTCCCCGGGACAGCAGTATCTTGTGCCTTATGTGGGGTGTTCGCTGGGTGAGTATTTTATGCGTAGCGGGGGTCATGTTTTTGTGGCTTTCGATGATTTTACGAAGCATGCCTGGGCATATCGCGAGATGTCGCTTTTGTTAGGCAGGGCCCCTGGTCGTGAATCTTATCCAGGGGACGTGTTCTACCTGCACTCCCAGATGATCGAGCGGGCGGCCCAGCTATCCCAGGAGCTGGGCGGAGGGTCTATGACCTTTTTCCCCATAGTTGAGATACTGGAAGGGGACCTTACCGGATATATATCCACTAACCTTGTATCCATGACAGACGGACAGATATACCTTAACGCCGCGCTGTTCGGGGAAGGGTTCAAGCCTGCCATAGACCTTGGGCTTTCTGTCTCCCGTATAGGTAATAAAGCCCAGTGGAAAGCCATGACCAAGATATGTAAGGCACTTAAACTCTCTTATCTCCAATACCGGGAAATGCTCAAGTTGTCGCGCCTCAAGGCCGGCGGATCAAAGACCGACGGAGTGAGCGATGAGATGAGGGGAGGAGAGCTCCTGAGTAAGCTTCTCATGCAGCCGCAGAACGCGCCTCTGGACATGGAAGAGGAAATACTTATTTTCTATGGGCTCAATAAAAAACACATATATGAGCTGGATAATGACCAGGTTACGACGCTGATGGGCGGCATATACGGGTTCGCCAAGGAAAAATACCCTGAACTCCTTAAGGAGATAAGGGATAAGAAAAAGATCGAAGATAGCATGGAGAACAAACTGGACATGCTGTATTCCGAATATATTGATATATTGATGAAGGAAAAACAGGAAAAGGAGCCAGAGGGGGAGGAAGAAGAAACAGTAGAGGAAGGGGCGTCCGGGGAAGAAGGGGAGTCCTGATATGTCCGTCGGGACACGTAAGTTCAAACTTATGATACTTGACGCTGATCGCGTTATATATGATGGTGATGCCTCCAGCATTTTTTTACAGGGGGATCAGGGGGAGTTTGAACTCCTGCCGTTCCATTATCCCGTTCTCAGTGTTCTCAAGGAGGGGGATATAGTCATTGATTGGGATAAGGCTGTATCGATTAAAAAAGGCATAGTCAGGTTCTTCAGGAACGAGTGCGTGATCATAGTTGAACAATAAAGAAGGGTCATGAACACACTTATTATACTTCTGATAATGCTTGTGGTGGTCGTAGGGTCATCTATAGTGATCGGCATGCTTGGATACGCCACTATACAGGCTTTGGGGCGGAATCCTTCCGCGGCATCAAAGATATTCATGGGTACGGTATTCCTCCTCGTATTCGTGGAGGCCATATCGATAATATCGATGCTCATAATATTCCAGATATTCGCCGGCTAGGATCGCGCGGTAGAAAAGAAAAGGGGAGGGATAAACATATATGTTCATTTTTCAGTTGGTACTCATACAGGTGATAATATTCGGTGTGGTAATTTTCCTCCTTAAAAAGATAATGCTTGGCAGCACCGAGAGCGCCGTTAACCGCTTGAACGAGTCTTACGAGGAAATGGAAAAAAGAAAGACGGAACTGGCGGAAAAAATAAAGAAGGCTGAAGAGGAATATGAGAAAAGGAAGGTAGAGGCGGACCAGGTGGCCTCGAAGATGAGGGACGAGGCTGAACAGGAAACTATGGCAAAAAGGGACCAGATGCTCAAGAAGGCCAGGGAAGAAGCCGAAAAGATAATCGCGGACACGATCAAGGCCGAACAGAACATCCGGTTGGATATCCGTAAGGAAGAGCAGCTTAAACTTACCGAATATTGCGGGGATCTCCTGAGCCAGGTATATAAAACGTCGGTAAAGGACAAGATGGACGAACTGTTCATCGAAGAGTTCATAGCTGATTTCATGTCCATGGACACGAGCCATATACCGCACAACATCAAAGAGGTTGAGGTCGTTACCCGGGGTGTGATGTCAGGATCATCGCGGGAAAAGCTCAAAAAGGCCATAAAGGACAAAATGTCAATGGATGTAATGTTCAATGAAAAGGTCGACGCCAACGTGATCGGCGGGATCATCCTTAGGTTCGGGACCCTGGTAATAGACGGTAGTCTGGCGTGTAAGATCAAGGACGGTTGCACGTTCATGCAAGAAAAGGTAGAGAAGGAATCCTGAGGGACACGGATGTCAAAAACGGCAAAGTTGAAATCAGATCTTGAGGATATGGAATCCCTGGTGGAGATATTCCAGATCCTCAAGGACGTGGCTTCGAACCATTTTTACAACACGGCGAAGCGTAAACAGAGGTTCGTGGAGTTCGCTGAATCGTTCGTGGGCTTTTTCAGGATGGTAAGCCTTGCCGAAGCTACCAGTCCGCTGGTCCATCCGTCTTCGGAGAACGTTGGGCTCCTTGCGATCACCTCCGAGGGCGGGTTCATGGCTGAGATGACCGCCAAGATACTCAACGCCACTATGGCGGAAGCGAAAAAACACAGAAAACATGATTTCATGGTTATCGGGTACAAAGGCGCTGAAAAAATGCAACTACGTACAGAAAAAGAACTTACGATCTTTAGGGACGTGGAGGAAAAGGGTCTTTTCAAGATCGCCCTTGAAGTAAAGAAACACATAATATCGGAAGTGGAGAAGGGAAATATGGGCCGGGTGTTCGCGGTCTATCCTAAAGCCATAACGGCTAATTTTATCAAGCCGGTCACTATAAAACTTCTTCCTTCCGAAGAGCTTGTCACTAAACAGACAAGCGTTAAGGACGCGATAGAGAAAGTAATAGTCGAATCCGAGCAGGACGACATAATACATTATCTTGCTGATGTATGGCTGGCCTGCCGTTTGTATGAGATGTTGGAGGACTGTATCATCGCTGGTTTTGCCGCTCAGGCGATGCAGCTTGAGTCCAGTCTTGATAGCCTCAAGAAGGATCAGAAGGGACTGGTCACGGCGTTCAGGAAATCAAAGAAAGGCGATATAGATAAAAGCCTCAGGGAAGTGTTCACGGCAAAGACGATCATGTCAGGAGGAAAAAGGTAAGTGGGCCAGGAAAACATGGAACAGGAAAATAACGTACAGGCGGTCCCCACGCCGAAAAGCGTGCCGGAAAAAACGCCTGAACAACTGGCGGCGGAGAAACAGAGAGCTGAGCGCTGGAACGAAATGATCAAGAAACCCAGCGGCAGGATAATGTCCGTCCAGGGGCCTGTCGTGGATGTGAAGTTCGACAATGAAGAGAACATGCCGGCACTCTGGGATGTTCTCATGACAAAGGCTTTTGACGGGCGCGAGGTGTTCCTGGAAGTAGCGGAGCATCTGGTGGGGAACGTCGTGAGATGCATATCGCTCTCGTCGACGCTGAACCTCCAGAAGAACAGTAAGGCCTACGCCAGCGGCAGCCCGGTCACGGTACCTGTCGGGGATGAGATGTTCGGCCGCATCGTTAATATATACGGTAAACCACTCGACAATAAACCCGACGTCATCACACAACAACAATGGAAGATACGCAGGCCTATAACGACGGAGAAGTGGAACCTGACATCCAAGGTGGCCGAAAAACCGGAAGTACTGGAAACGGGTATAAAGATACTCGACCTTCTTTTTCCTCTGGTCAAGGGTAGTAAGACGGGAGTACTCGGAGGCGCGGGTTGCGGAAAGACCGTTATCATCCTTGAGATCATAAACAGTATCGTCTCCAAACACAGTGGGGCGTGTGTGTTCGCGGGGATCGGAGAACGGATAAGGGAAGGTAACGACCTTTATTATGAGCTTAAGGACCATAACCTGCTTGATAAGGTCATGATGGTGTTCGGGCAGATGAACGAACCGCCGGGGGCCAGGTATGAAATAGTCAATACGGGTATTACCATGGCGGAATATATCCAGAGCAAGAACAAGGACACGCTGCTGTTCATGGATAACATATTCAGGTTCGTGCAGGGAGGACAGGAAGTCTCGATCCTTCTTGGCAGGGTGCCGTCCGAAACGGGATACCAGCCCACATTGGCTTCGGAAGTGGGAACCGTACAGGAAAGGATACGTTCCATAAAAGGCCGCGGATCGGTAACGGCTTTCCAGGCGGTATATGTGCCTGCCGACGATATGACGGACCCCGCTGTTGTCGCCATATTCAGCTATCTTGATTCGGTAATACGTCTTGACAGGGGATTGGCCCAGAGGGGTTTCTTCCCGGCGATAGATCCTATAGCCAGTTCCAGTTCCAACCTTGATGTGCAGGTAGTGGGGAGGAGACATTTTGATATCGCGCAGAAGACCATATATCTCTTGAACAAGAACCGGCAACTTAGCAAGATAGTGCAGGTTATCGGGGAAGAAGAGCTTTCCAAGAACGACAGGATCGATTATAACCGCGGAGCTAAGCTCGCGAACCTCATGACGCAGCCGTTCATTGTTTCCGAGGTGTTCACCGGCATGAAGGGGGAGTATGTTACCATAGAAGAGACGCTTGAAAGCTGCGAGAAAATAATTAATGGGGATGTGGACAAACGGAAGATAAAGGATTTTTACATGATAGGCAAGGTCAAATAACTGTATGAACAAGCTGGATAACGCCATATACGAAGGGCTCCTTTCCGAAGGCCTGGCGAACAAAGCGGACCTCGATGGTGCTGTCAAGAAGTCGGCGGAGAAGGACATGCCGTTCTATTCCTGGCTCGTAGCCGAAAAAAAGATAGACGAGGAAAAGATGCTCCGCCTGGTCTCCAGAGTATCCGACATACCTTATGTGAACCTGCATGACGTGGAGGTGGATAGCTCGGCGATAAAGGCGGTGCCCGCCAAGTTCGCCTGGTATTACAAGTTCGCGCCCCTGAAACTGGACGGTAGCAAGGTAACGGTGGCTATCGACAGGCTTATCAGCATAAGTGTGCAGGACGAACTCAGGCTTATGCTGGGGCTGGAACTATCTTTTCTCCTGGCGAAAAAGAACCAGGTCGAGGAAATACTGAAACACCATTATGGTCTCGCGGCCGACACGGTGGATAAAATGGTGGCAGAGGAAGAAAAGGACACAAAGGGCGCGGAAAAAGCACATGCGGCCGAACCCAAGATGGACGACATCGAAAAACTGGCCGGGGACGCCTCTGTGGTCAAGCTTGTCAACCAGATAATCCTTGAAGCTTATAAAAAAAGGGCGACTGATATACATTTTGAACCGTTCCGTGGGAGGTTGAGGATACGTTACAGGATAGACGGTATACTGCAGGACCAGAAGGTCCCGGAAGAAGTGAACCGGTTCATGATGCCCATGCTGTCCAGGATAAAGATAATGAGTAACCTGAACATAGTTGAGAAAAGAATGCCGCAGGATGGCAGGACCAGTGTGAAGACGCAGGAAGAGGTGCTGGACCTGAGGGTGTCATTCATTCCGACACAGCATGGGGAAAGCGTGGTCATCAGGATACTCCCCACCAAAGCGTATTTTGGCCTGGAAAGGTTAGGACTTTCTCCCGAGGACATGTCCCTGATAAGAACTATCATACACAAACCCAGTGGTATAATTTTCGCTACGGGCCCTACCGGGTCAGGTAAATCAACGACTTTATACGCCTGTCTTAAGGAGATCAACAGCCCTGACAAGAAGATCATAACCATTGAGGACCCGGTCGAGTACGAGATGGAGAATATCACCCAGATACAGGTCAACGAGCGGTCCGGTTTGACGTTCGCCAAGGGGCTGAGAAGTATGCTCAGGCATGACCCCGATGTCATGATGGTCGGCGAGGTCAGGGACAGGGAGACCGCCGAGATCGCCATAAGAGTATCCCTTACCGGTCATCTGGTGCTCTCTACGCTGCATACGAACGATTCCGCCACCGGCGTTACCCGACTTGTGGACATCGGGATAGAACCTTATCTTGTGGCTTCCAGCGTGGAAGCGTTCATAGCGCAGAGGCTTATACGTACTATTTGCCCAAAATGCAAAATAGAGGATACCTCCGTGGTCCCGGAGATCAAGAGGCGTATTTCCGAGAGCCGTGGGGGCGGGGATATGAATGACCTGAAAATATACAAGGGTAAGGGATGTGATGATTGCAATGGAACAGGCTTTTACGGTCGTACGGCCATATACGAGATACTAAGGGTGGACCAAGAGATAAAGAGGCTTATAATAGCCAAGGCTCCGGCTGGGGATGTCAAGAGAACGGCGATGAGAAGAGGTATGGCTTCATTGATGCAAAATGGATGGGATAAGGTCCTGGCCGGAGTGACCACTCCCCAGGAAGTCCTCAATGTCTGCCAGGACCTGGAAGAGTCGGAGTACCAGTACGTGACGCCCGGACCTTCGCGCGCGCAGACCATGGCGCCACCCAGGCCTTCCGGAGGGACGACCATAATGACCCCTCCGCCAGCGCAG